>CAIUPE010000060.1 GCA_903900975.1 uncultured Hyphomicrobiales bacterium
GTCTGGGCGCTAGCCGAGTTGAAGGAATTGGCGAGAACGCTCAAATCGTTGACGTTAGCAATGTTGGCCGAAACCGAAACGGCCGAGTCGTTTTTGCCGGTGACTTGGAAGCTCACATTGCCAGCTTCGCCTAAAGCCGAGATTTTGGCATAGGTGACAGCAGATGCCGTCACGCCGGTCGAAGAGGTCAAGCCGTTAACGGTTGAAGCCACGGTGCGGGCGTCTGAGCCGGTAGCGACAGAAACGGAGCTCGTTCCAATATAGCCCTTCACCTTGAAGCCAGCGTTTGTCACTGGGTTGGCCGGAACCGTGCCGCTTGCAGCGGAAAGTGCACCCAATGCCTGTTCATTGGCCTGATAGACACCGATCGACGAAGACGATGCCGAATCAATGTTTAAGGTCATCGTCTGGCCGGCATTGGCACCGATCTGGAGCTGCTTGTTGGTGAACGTGCCATCGAGCAGGTTCTGGCCGTTGAAATTCGTCTGCGACGCGATGCTGTCGATCTGGGCCTTCAGCTGCGTCATTTCCGAATTCAGATACTGGCGATCGGCCGAGCTGTTCGTGTCGTTCGACGATTGCACGGCCAATTCACGCATACGCTGAAGCACCGAGGTGGTCTGGGTCAGCGCGCCTTCACCGGTGGAAACCAGCGAGAGGCCGTCATTCGAATTCGAGACCGCTTGGTTGAGGCCATTGATCTGGGCCGTCATGCGGTTGGTGATGGCGAGGCCAGCGGCGTCGTCCTGGGCGCTGTTGATGCGCAGACCGGTCGACAGGCGCTGCATCGACGTGTTGAGGAGATTCTGGTTGGCGTTGTTAGCAGCTTGTGCACGTAGCGCCGAAACGTTGGTATTAATAACACTCATCGATCTTCTCCGTTTTCTGGATCATCGAATGATCCTGCCGATCAATCCGAATCTTGGGGTAGCTCTGCCTTACAGCTTGATCGGCCAGTCATTCTGGACGCTTTGGGCTGGATATTTAAGAAAACGGTCACGGGAGAAATTTCTTTAATGCCAATTGCGATTCATTCTTGCGGAAACGGAATCCTTTTGCAGAATCAAGGGGAAAGGTATCCGTAAAGGATGATAAGGTCGGCGTTTTTGGTGGGTTATGATGACAAAAGTTGAAGCGTTCTTGGAAACGTTACGGGCAGTTGACTATAAATCGGCGGATCATGTGGCGCTGCACGGCTACATTTCCGAGATTCGCGCGATGATCGACAGCGAAGAGGTGTCCGATCTGTCCGAGCGCGTTCAATTGCTCCGCATTTGGCATGCGCTAAGCCAAATGCATCAGAAAATAGCGCCGCCATTGACTGAAATCTCGTCGGATGCCGAAAATCTTGGCGATTCGGCACCGCTGGAAGCTGCTATTGACGCGAAGTTCGACATAGTTATCGAACGCAGGCTGCACGGACTTGACGGGGAGGCCGACCCGAGGGCGCCTAGGGATGCGGGAGAACTCGGCCATATCGATCCGACTCAGCGAAGGCCTGCTGGGGAGGTTGAATATGATGGTTCAATTTCTGACGCCCCTCATCCGATGCCGCAGGATGATCGGATTCGTCTGCGCCTGATCAAGGAAGGATTACTGGAGGACCAAGTGTTGCCGGTGGGAACCGTCGTTCTGGTTCACCCGACCGACGCAAGCCATTTGTTGGATGAGAATATTGCGGTTGTTATCATCGCTGATGATGAGACGGCCTAACCGGCATTGTCTTTGGTAGGTGAAGCATCGGCATTGTTCTGATCCGATGCGTTTTTGTGAACCAGAAGTTTTTGCTCGTGTTCTGCCGGTTGATCGGGGGTTGCGTACCATTTGCTGGCCCCGTCCAGAAATTTAGCGAGTTTGTCGAGTGCGATTGGCGGCTTTTCGGTTATCGCTGGGGCTGTAACCGATTTGGCTATGGCTGGTTTGGCAACGGCTACCGCTTGCCGCGGCTGCATTTTTTCATGATGGGGCTGGAGGGTTTGTAAGGCCTGTTGCGCTTGCGCGATCGGTTGCGGCGGCAGGGGTGTCTTGGCGAGCTGAACCTTGAGATGGGTATAGCCCTTTTGGACCAAAGCCTCGGCCTCAGGTACCTTCTGCTCCACCGGCTTTTGAACTTTGACCACCAGCTGAGCGATCTGGGTCGGCGTGACTTTGGGCGCGCGATCGGTGAGAACAGCCTTGGCAATTTGGGTCGATTTCGCTGTGGCCGCCGGTTCGGAATCAAAGGCTTTCGAAAAATGCTGATAAATATCCGCAAAAGACTTCGATTTTCCGTCGGCGTAGAAGATAGACTTATTGGCACTGGCCGCACCCGGGAGTGCAGTCGATGCCGGTGCATCCGGATCATTTTTTAATCCGGTCAAGAATTTGGCTGCACCGCCCGATCCCAAGAAATGCGCGAGATAAAGATCGGTGGGCGTTTTTACCTCGATCCCCTGTGCTTTTAAGGCATTGACGTTATCGACGGCATAATGTGCCGCCATTTTTGCCGAAATATCGGGATTATTGCGCAGGTCGAGAATTTGCTTCTCATAAGCGGGAGAGGCAGAACCATTGTTGAGGGCTGCAGCTTCGCTCGATAGTCCGGCCGAAGCGCCGTGGTCCGCGATCACCTTCAGCCAGGTGCCGCGCGTGAATTGGAACAAGCCCGACGCAGAACTCGAACTGGCCTTGGCGTCATTGTTCAAGCCACTCTCAATTTTGGCCTGTTTGAACAAAAATCCGAAATCGACACCGGTGACGGAAGCCGCCTCACGGATGGCCGATGAGATCGGATCCAAGCTGCTCCCACTCGAAGAAGATACGTTCATGATGGTCAAGGTAAAAGCCCCGCTAAAACAGTTCAGCTTTTCTCAGCAATTATCGTACCAATTTTATTTATTCGATTGTATGAAAGGATTTGGCGTTCTATCCGTTTGGTAGGTGAGCAAGGCAAAAGTGATGGATAGTTTCTTTTCAATCGGCGTCTTGGGCACTTTGGTGCTGTTGCTCGTGATCATTGTTGCTGTTCAGCAGGTTCAGCAAAATGCCCAATATCGCGAAATTCAGGACCGTTTGCGTGAAATTAGGCACGCCGAAATGCTGGAACAACAGTCCTTGGCACTTCGGTCTGAACGGTCGACCTTCATCGACCCCTTAAACGTTCTCGAAGCCACGCTTCAAAATCGCAACGTTAAAACGCTGTCGGATGAAGAACTGATCTTCGTCGATAATGCGAGGAAGCGGATCAAGGCGATCAATTCGACCCTTGTCGGCAATCGCCAGTGGATGGGGGCTCCGTTTGATTTGGATTGGCCCGAAATTCTCGAGCGGCTTCCCATCATCCGTAGCGCTTATTTGGCTGCCAATTTCTCCGAGCGGCTTGAATCAGATGATACCGAGAACGCCGAGCATGGGCAGGCACCCGGGTCGCCTCAGGTTTAAGGCAGGTGGGCGCTCGCCTTTTTACTTAATGTAGTTGAACAGCGACATTTGTGAAATCTTAGCGAAGCTGGTTTCTGACGCCGACAGGTTCAGTTCCTGCTGGCTCAATTCGGTCGCTGCGCTTGCGATATCGGTATCCTGAATTCCCGATTGGACCTGCTGCGCGCTTTGGATCGCTGTCGTATTGGCTTGTTGGATCCCGGTAATTTTCTGAAGCCTCGCGCCGCAGATCGTCTGATAGGTCGACAGATGCGAAACCGCATTCTGAAAATCGCCGACGCTCGAGGTGCAAGGTAGTCCCGCGTTTAACTCGGCGGTGGCCTTTTGGATCATTGCGAAAATCGAGGTTGAGCCATTATTTGAGGTCGAAGCCGGAATATTGGTGTAAATTGGGGTTGAATTGCTATCGAGAAAGCCGAGCGCCTTGGCACCGGCAAGGCCCGCCGGCGTATCGGCAACCACCGACACCGGCGAAGTTGGTGACGATGCTGCTAGGACGAGTTGTCCATTCGCATTGGTCGACCACGAAATACCCGATGTCTTATCGCTTCCGGAGGTTCCCGTGATCGATAGTGTGAAGGGCGTATTGCCGGATTTCACTTCAAGCGTTTGTGGAAATTGGATGGGGGTTGTTGGCGCCGTTGCGACGATCTGCTGATTGATCTGCGCTTGCGGGATTTGCATGAAGACTTCAGTGCCGCTGCTCGTGGTAGGTGTCGTGACCCCCTTGGCGATAGCCACTTCGTTACGACCCGTGTCGCCGTTAAATTGTACGGTTCCGTCGGACAGCGTGGTGAACGCGTCCGTGTTTGTTTTATAGCCAGCGAAAATGGGATCGCCATTGCTATCCACCGAATTTCCCAGTGAAACGAGCTGGGAGGAGAGCTGCGTCATTTCTGCACCAATCGCTTGACGCGATGCCGGGCTATTGGTGTCGTTGGCTCCCTGAATCGCCAATTCCTGCAAGCGCGTTGTGACATTGACCGCTTGTGACAGGATGGTATCCGTCTGGGTTAGGCGCTGATTGGCAACATTGATGTTTTTGTTGAACTGGGTCAGGCTTGCTTGGGATTGCGTCAGTTGCGTCACTTTGACAAAGCCCGCAGGGTCATCCGACGGCTGGGTCAACTGCTTGCCCGATGAGATTTCATCCTGCAACTGCCCAATCCGCGATTGCAGCGTCCCCATGCTCGAAACTTGCGATTGATAGAATTGGCTTGAGCTGATTTGCATGATTATGCGCCTCCCATGGAGTTAAGCAGCGTTGTGAACATTTCGCGCGCGGTTGAAACAATCTGCGCGCATGCTTGGTAGGCTTGCTGGATCTTGATGAGGTTGGTGGCCTCTGTATCCATATTGACCCCCGTTGCCGCCGAATAGGCCGCGGTCAGGTCGTCCGATATCGTTTTGGTTGACGATGCGCTGGTCGACGCGGCTTGTGCCGCCGCACCCACCTTGCCGACTTCATTGGCGTAGACATCCTGGAAAGTGCTCGCACCCGGGCCAAAAATATTGGCCGATTGAATGTTGGCTAGCGCTAGTCCGTTCCGGTTATCATTGGGACGATTCAAATCCGTGGAAATGTTGAAGCTGTCCCCAACATTGGCATTGCCGTCGATTTGAAAACTCGACCCCATATAGCTGATCGGTTGGCCTGTCGTGTAGGACCGGGTCGCAAGAACGCTTCCCGTTGCAACATCCGTAATCGAGATTTGTCCCAGTGCCGTAACAGTGACATTGACGTCCGGCATTGTAGGATTAACCCGCGTGGAAGCGGTCGGAAATTGCGCTGTTAATTGCCGGGCCGATCCTGCCGCGCCATTGGTGGCAATGATTAAATCTTCTGGAACAGGGCCGGTGATGGTGACGCTTTGGCCAATGCGCGAAACGCTGCCGCTGGTATCCGCTAGCACTTCACCCGCCGGCCTGTCGGTGATCGATGAGTTGATTTGGAGGCCAGCGCCCGCTTTGGTAAAAACAAGACTGGTGCCGGCAAGCCCCAGCGCTGCTGCAGCCGTGCGGCTGGCCTGCGTGGTGGTATCGACACTCATCGTTTGCGAAGTGAGCGGCGCGGTAAGCATCAGCTTGCCATCGCTGTTTGTCGACCAGCTGATGCTGACAGGATTTCCCGAAGCATCGGTGATCGAATTGCCGTCAGCGTCTTTCAGAACTTGTGAGCCTGCTGCACCCGTGACTGTCACATTCACGCTTGATGGTGGTACGGTCCAATTCTGAAGAATGCCGACGGTTTCCGGGACGGGGTTGCCCTGCGAGTCGACTTGTCTGGCGATCGCCCCGACGCTGGTTTGGGCTGGGCCACTTTGGCTGACCGACAGGTCGGTACCTAAAAAGCCCAAGGAGACGGCTGCATTCCGCTCAGCCATCGTTGTCGTTGCGAAAGACAAAGCAGGCGATGATTTGGGCGAGCTTATCACCAACATACCGTCGCTATTGGTGGACCAGCTGATGCTGACCGGATTTCCCGACGCATCATTGATCTGATTGCCCTGCGCATCCTTGGCGAGCTGGGTTCCGAAGGTGCCCGTCACATTCAGGCTAATCGCCGAGGGAGGGTTGGTCCAGCTTTGCATCAGATTGAGGGTTGCAGGCAAAGGCTGCCCGTTGGCGTCTACCTGCGCCGCTTGCGTTGCAACCATGGTTTGCTGATTAGGGCCAGCAAGCCCCAACAGGGTTGCGCCGATTCCGGAAAACGTGATGACCGGCGGCGAGGAGGTTGGTGATGACGGTAACGAGACGGAGACAGTCTGCGTGGGAGGTAGCGTTGCCGGCGTAACGTCGTTTAATTTGAGCGAAAGATTGGCATTGCCGGCGACCGTGAAGGTTCCAGTCGTTGCGGGACTGCCATCGGCATTGGTCGCACGGTTGAACGTGACGGGATAGCTTGTGCCGTTGACGTTGACATTGAAGGTGCTAGCGCTGGTATCAACGCTGTTGAGAGTGCCGCCGAGGCCTAAGGCTGTTGCACCCGCGCCGGATACGACGATGGAGGGCGAGGCGGTCGATGTCGCAGTTGTCAGCGCGATTGAAACCGCTTGCGAGGGCGGCGTCGTGGCCGGAACAACATCATTGAGCGAAAGCTTCAGATCGGGATTGCCGGTAACTGTAAAGGTGCCGCTCGGAAGCAGTGTTCCATCCGATGCCGTATTGCGCTGGAAGGTCACAGGGTAGGAAGTGCCATCGACGGCGACGGTAAAGGAAGCGGTTTTCAATCCGTCCGCCACTGAAAGGTTCACCGCTTGACCGGACAAAACTTTCTGCGGAACACCGAGCGATATGGCTTGGCCCTTGACGCTGATTTGCGGCATCTGGGCCGCTATTTCGGAGACAAACGCCGTCGATATCGCCTGCGAATCCTGACCCGCAATGGCGTTACCAGCCAAGCGGAGGGGCGTTGCGATGCCGGCGATGGCAAGGGAATAGACGGCTCCGGCATGCGGCACCGAATTGCTGCCGATATAGGGACTGTCGGTTTGAGGAACGACATTGACTAGCAGGTTCGCCGATTGCGTGTTGGTAACGCTATTCGTCGTCGTTGTTTGGTTGAGCGGCGATGATGTGGTTGCAACGGCTATCCCGCGATAGAGCGAACCGGAGGGGACCTGCGCATAGACAGCTTGGTTAGAGAAGCCGTTCGCCGTGGTCATCAATTTTGTCAGATCGGTTCCCGACAACGGTTGTCCCGCTATTTGTTGTCCTTCGGTCGTCAGTATTTCGATATCGGATGCAGGCGAGGGAGCTTCGACCGCAGCATAGGTCGGTACGCTTTGGGTGCTGAGCTTGATTGAGGCCGAATTGATTTCATTTACACCGCTTGCATTAGCGCTGTTCTTGCCGAGTGCGTTGATGGTGATGGTGCCATTGTTAGCACTGGCGAAAAGTGTGTTCGAAAGATTCGCACCAGAAAGCGCGCGGTTGATTTCGTTGACCACCTGGGTCGTGGCATCCAGTTGCGAATTAGGTGTTGGCGGCGCTCCATTCGGGAAGAGCGTAATAGATTGCGGTGCACCGCTATTAACCTGCAAATTGAGCGTTGTCGGCGTATGGGCAAGTACTGCTTGCGGATCAAGCTGACCGGAGCCCGTACCGGTGACGAAGGTTGCCGCCGAAATATTGGCCAAGGAGGAAAGCGTAACGTTTGACGAGCCTGACGGAACCGATGCAACAACGCCGTTGGCGTGAATGCCGAGGGCCGCTGACGGCGAAAGCGATTGCGTAAAGACATCGCTCATTTGCGGGATGGAGGGCAGCGCAACGGGGCTATTCGTTGTCTGCAACGTAATGGCTGACGAGCCTGTATTGGACGTACTGCTCTGGGCCAATTGTGGTAGGGCGCCGGCGAGCTGATTAGGATCTTGAATCAGAACATGCATACCGGCTGCTGCGTTTGAAAGCGGAGAAAATTGAAGGGTGTCGCCGTCGGCTGATGTACCTGTGAAATTAAGGTTCATGCCATCGATCGAGACGGAATTCTGTCCGACGACAGCGACCTTAGTCTGACTGTTCGTCACCGTCCAAGCGGCTGTATTGGCGTTGTAGACGGCGGTATAGGTGCCGTTGCCGATTTTGCTCGGATCCGTCACGCTAATTGACGCGCTTCCCGTTCCTTTATTGTTAGGAGCAGCAACCACGGCAAGATTACTCGTCGCGAACAGCGGTTGGCCGGGATTGCCGTTGAGGTCAACGCCTTTCATGTGCTGCTGGTTCAAGGCAGCGCTTAAGCCGGTGGCGAGCGAGTTCAGCTGATTGGTGCAGGCGGTGACCTGATCGTCATAGGCCAAAATGCCGCCGGCCGTTCCGCCGCTGATCGTTGCGATTGGAATGGCTGATCCGTAAGGGTCCATCACCACGCCAATGCTGCCATCTGTGCCACGCGATGCGCTTAACGGTTTTGCACCATTGGGGCCAACGAGTTCAGGCCCACCGGTGCTGCCGCCCAAGAACAAGTTGATAGCACCACTTGGCAAGGTCTGTACCGTGACGCCGGTTAGACCGACAATTTGATTAACAACAGCGTCTCGCTGGTCCAGCAGGTCGTTGGTTGCACCCGAACTGTTGCTCAAGCTGTTAAGCTGTTTATTGATGGTGTCGAGTTGTTTTGTAAGGGCGTTTGTCGAGTTCAACGTGTCGTTCATATCCGACAAGGTTGACTGTGACTCTTGGGATAAAGTCGCAGCTTGGGTATTGAAGCTCGTGGCCAGTGCATCGGCCGATTGCAACATCGTCGTGCGTACAGGAATCGAGGTAGGCTCGGTGGCGAAATCCTGGACGGTATTAAAAAAGCCCTGAACCGCTGTGCCTAGGTCGTTATTGGCAGAAAACAACGTTGTCTGAAGATTGTTGAGTCGATCCGCAAGCGCGGATGCCTGACTGGCCGCGGACGTCGCCTGCCGCGCTTCGGCTTGCACAAAATTATCGGAAGAGCGTGTAATCAGTTCGACGGCGACCCCGCTCCCGGATCCGGTATTGGCCGATATCGGGGATTCATTGGCGGTACCAACCGCTTTCAAGGTGGCGTCACGCCGGCTATAGCCGTCGGTATTGGCATTGGTAATGTTGTTGCCGATAGCTTCGAGTGACTGCCGATAGGCCGTCAAACCAGAGCCACCAATGCTTAAAATATCAGCCATCTTTTATGTCCTGAACCTATGCCCGTTTAGCTGATCGGTGTGTTTCGGGGTGTCGATGGTGTATTGACCCGACTTGCGAAGGTTTTGTTGATTGCATCCGCGATGCCGAATTTGCTCTGTTTGGTCATCAGATCGGCGTAGGCATTATCGAGCAGCGACTGGAAAGGCTTCTGCTCTTCGCTGTCGAGGATGCCGTCGTCTAGCTTTCCTTCGTGCATCTGCTTCAGCATGGTTTGCGCAAACAGTGCTTCGAAGCCTTTGGCCGCCTGATCCAGCGTGGTTTTGGTGCCAACCCGCCGAGCCTCGTCGATGGTTACGGCTTTGGACGCTTTGGTGGGTGCCTGCAAAGAGGGAAGGTTCGAGATATCCGATGAAATGGCCATGAGGGTGCCCCTTAGATGATGATCAAGTCGGCATGAAGCGCGCCGGCCTGCTTTAAGGCTTCAAGGATGGCAACAAGATCGCTTGGCGATGCACCGACCGAATTCACCGCATCAACGATTTTGGAAAGCTGCACGCCTGGTGCGAAGAGAAACATCTTGGCCTTGGGCTGGCTCACATCGATCTGGCTGTTTTGCGTGGTCGTGTTCTGACCACCTTGTGCAACCGCTCCCTGACCTGTTGCAATACCGCCCTGACCCGGTGTGACATTCTGGCTCTCGGTAATGCGAACGGTCATGCTGCCATGGGAAACGGCGGCAGGGGTGAGGAACACGCCGTCGCCAATCACGATCGTGCCGGTACGCGAATTAACGATGACGCGGGCCGGTGGCGCGGCTTGATCGACTTTAATTTCTTGAACAGCGGCCATAAACGAAACCCGCTGGTTGATATCGCGCGGGGCCGTGACCTGAATGGTGGCCGCGTCAAGCGCCGAAGCAGTTCCCGTTCCCATGACTGAATCAATGGCTTTGACGACCCTCTGGGCCGTAGAAAAGTCGGGCGTATTAAGATTGAGCATCAGCGCGGGCATCGTATCGAAGGGCGTTGCAACGGTCCGTTCAACCGTTGCTCCGCCGGGAATACGACCGACCGTTGGTACGTTGACGGTGACACTTGAACCATTGGCTCCCGATACGCCAAGACCGCCGACAGCCAAATTGCCTTGTGCCATCGCATAGGTCTCATTGTCGGCACCGACGAGCGGCGTCATTAACAAGGTGCCACCGACAAGGCTCTTGGCCGCACCAATGGTAGCGACCGTAATGTCGATCTTTTGACCCGGTTTAGAAAAGGCCGGAAGTTCGGCCGTCACCATCACGGCAGCCGCATTCTTTGCGCTTAGCGAGCCGGGATCGATGTTCATGCCGAACCGGGCCACCATGCTCTGCATGCTCTGTAACGTGGCCGCGACGTTGCCGTCACCCGATCCGTTCAAACCCACGACAATGCCATAGCCGACCAACTGGTTCGAGCGCACACCGGCGACACTGGCCACGTCTTTGATCCGTTCCGATGGGACGGTGACGGTGGGCTGGGTCGCTGGCTCATTTGAGGTGAGAGCGGCCTGTTGCTGGGCAGACTCGGCAGCGGGCGCTTGTTGGGCGATCGCGCTCGAGGCAGCCATAAAATGGCTGGCGGCAACGAGAAGGGCGATCTTTTTGAACATGGCACTAGCCTTTTAAACGCTGACGGAATTAAAGCGGTGAAGCCCAACCGAAGAATTTGCCGTACCAGTTCTGCTTGGCGGCATCGGCCAAATCGCCAGAGCCCGTATAGCTGATCTGAGCCTGCGCAATGCGGCCTGAGCTGACGAGGTTGCCGGCAGCAATATCTTCCGGACGAACGAGGCCGCTGACCCGGATATATTCTTCACCCTGATTGAGGGTCAGGCTTTTCTGGCCTTCGATCCACATATTGCCGTTCTCGTAAACGCGCGTGACCATGGCGGTCAGCGTACCAGAAAGGCTATTGCTCTGATCGGCCACGCCCTTGCCCGCATAATCTTGGGTAGCGCTGCCATCCAACGCGCCGGTTTTAACCGAGGAGTTGGTTAAACCGATGATGCTGAGCGGCCCCGAGATGATCGGCGGGAGTGTCTCGCTGGTTGAGCTCTTCCGGCTGATCGTGCCGTCGGTTGATTTCGACGCCTGCGTGGTTTCTGCAAGCGTTATCGTAATGACGTCGCCAACGGCATGCGCACGACGGTCAGCTACGAAAAAGCCAGGCTGGGCCGATGAATAAATAGCGCCGTCGACCGTCTTTTCATGAACCGAAACGACCTTGTCGTAATCGGCCTGATAGCTTGCTGAGATTTTTTCTTCGCGTTCGGCCGAGCAACCTGCGAGGGCGAGGGCGGAGAGCAAAAGAACGGAGGATGTGACTTTCATGATCTATGCCCCTTAGGTGTTTTGCGTCAGGAATTTTTGCATGCTGTCGACAGCGTTGATGGCCTTGGAATTGACCTCATAGGCACGCTGTGCCTCGATCATATTGACGAGCTCTTCGACGACATTGACGTTCGAGGATTCAAGTGAGCCTTGCTGGATGGAACCGGCACCCGCCAGTCCCGGCGTCCCGATAACAGCCGCGCCCGAGGCGCCCGTTGCCATTGCCAGATTTTGTCCCATCGGCTGCAAGCCGCCATTGTTAGGGAAGGTGGCGATCTGAAGGTTGCCCACGACAGTCGCAGCGGCCTGACCTGGAACGGTAACCGACACAATGCCGTCGCGCGAAATCGAAATCGATTGTGCGTTGGGTGGAATGGTAATCGCAGGCTCGACCGGATAGCCATTGGCTGAGACCAATTGGCCGGTCGAGCTTTTCGAAAAATTGCCCGCCCGCGTGTAACCCATCTGACCATCGGGCATAAGCACTTGGAAGAAGCCGTCGCCATTGATGTTCATGTCGAGCGAGTTGTCGGTATTGATGACACTGCCCTGACTGTAAAGTTTCTCAGACGATACGATGCGCACACCGGTACCAATCGCCAGACCCGTGGGCGACTGCGTGTTCTGCGATGTCTGTGCGCCGCTTTGGTTGAGGTCTTGATAAAGCAGCGTTTCGAAATTGGCTCGATCGCGTTTGAAGCCGACGGTGTTCACGTTGGCGAGATTGTTCGAGATGACACTCATACGCTCCTGCTGGGCGTTGAGACCTGTTTTTGCTACGTTTAATGCATCAGGCATGAGTTACTCCACTCGCGAATTTCATAAAGTTAGATCGTTGATAAGATTGGATCATTCAGTTCATTGGTCGCCAAAACGTCAGGATGAACGCATCAATTTAGCCGTTTCGGTATCGAGTTCTTTGGCGGTTGAAATCAGTTTGATCTGCGTCTCGTAAGAGCGCTGGTTTTGGATGAGATCGACCAAGGAATCGACCGAGTTCACATTGGAATTTTCAAGCGTGTTTGATGCCAGTTTGACGGTTGAATCGACGGTCGGAAACGGTCCCGCTTTGGTGCGCAGAAAACTGTCCAAGCCGCGGACCACGTTGCTGGCGGGCGTTGTAACCAGATCGATGCGGCTCAGGGACACCATGGTGTTTCCTTCAGCACCAAGCGGCTTATAGGAAATGGTGCCATCCTTACCGATGGAAATTTTTTCATAAGGAGGCACGCTAATATCGGCGCCGCCGCCTTGAATGGCGAGACCGTCGCCGTTACGAAGTTTGCCGTCGATGCCGATTTTCATATCGCCGCGACGGGTCAGTACTTTATCGCCTGTGGCCGTGGTACCGACGATGAAGCCGGGGCCTTCAACAGCCACGTCAAGGGGTTGATCGGTATTCACCATATTCGAGGCGGTGGTGTCGACGCCGGGGTCGCCGCGGCTTGCTACGACACGGTCCTCAAACGACGTGTTGTCGCGTAGATAAGTGGCATTGATGTTGGCCAAAATATCTTTGCGGAAGCCGGTGGTGTTCAAATTGGCAAGGTTCGACGCTGTCATTTTCTGATTATCCGTCAGAAGACGCATCGTATTGACTGCTACCTGTCCGATCCTATCCATGGTCCATCCTCGTCTCTTTGCAGAGCGGTTACGAGGTGCCAAAAACACGACACCCAGCACCTGTCTAGCAAGTGCTGTGCCAATGTCCGGATGAAAGATGCGATGAGGGCAGTTTTTATCGTATAAGGTCAAAAGCCAGAACGATTAGGGATTTTAATGCAGAAAAACCCCAACGGCGAGGCCTGAAAATGTGATTTTTTACGGAAATAGGGAGGCTGAAACTACAGCCTCCCTATTATTAATGGACGATTATCCCTGAATCTGGATGATCTTATCGGTCAGCGTGGATTCCGTCTCGATGACTTTCGAGTTCGCTTGGAAATTCTGCTGCGCCGTGATGAGGCTCACGAGCTCCTGTGTGATGTCCACGTTGGAGGTTTCAAGAGCGCCCGACTGGATCGATCCAAAGCCGTTCGAGCCGCCGACGCCGAGAACGGCGGAGCCTGAATTGGAGGAGGCAACATAGTCGGAGTTACCCACCTGCGTCAGGCCGTTCGGGTTAGCGAAGTTGGCGAGAATGATCTTGCCCAAAGCCTGTGTCTGGCCGTTGGTATAGTTGGCTTTGACGGTTCCCGACGAGTCGATCGTAAGGCCGTTCAGCTGTCCCGAGGTAAAACCGTCCTGTTGCAACGAGAGCACCGAGAAGGGCTGGTTATACTGGGTCGAGGCAACACCATAGTTGACGTTGAGGTTCAACGGATTAGCACCGTTGCCCGGATTGAATGGCGAATAGACAACGCCCTGGGACGGAGCAACGAGTTTACCGCTCGAGTTGAACGTCAATTCGCCGGGGGTCAGATAGAGCGGTATCCAAGCCTGAGCGGGGGTCGACGGTGCCACCGGCGTGATGTTGCCGCTGGCATCGACGTAAAGCTGGCTCTGGCTCGAATCCTTGGCCTGAGTTGGCGTCGTGATGACAGGCACCGTGCCGGCGACGGTCGTTACCGCGTTAAGGCCGAGATTGGCCGCACCCACAACGTTGAACTGCGACTGGGATCCCGTTGTGCCCGACGTGAAGACGAGGCGGTTATCGGTTGAGTCATAGCTCACCTGCGCGCCCGAGACGAGCAATCCGGTCTGCGGATCCTGAATTTCGTTGATCCGCTTCTGGATGGCTGCTGCGAGCGTGTCGCCGGTATAGGCCTGATTGGGGAGCGTGATCGAGCCGGTGATACCGTCGATGGTGAAGGTCATCTGGTTTTCACCCGAGCTGACATTCAGCGTGAAGGTCTGGCTCATCGGAACGGTTGCGGTCGCACCATACGCCATGGCTGGCGAGGAAGGCAGACCTGTACCGGCGGTCGAGGTGACCGTGCTGCCGGCGCCGATATTCAGAAGAGCATTGGTACCCGCAAAAATATTGGTCGAATCCGTCTTTGCCTGACCGACCTGAATGCCGGGATGGGACCCTTCCGTGCCAAGCGCGTTGGCAGGTAGAACAACACCGCCAGCGGCCAAATTCAAGTTGAACGCCGATCCGTCCGAACCGCCTGTAACGACAAGATTCTGACCTGTCGGGTCGAGGCCGAAGGAGAGTGTGCCAACATTCGCCTGATAACCGGTTTGGTTGACGTGTGCAGAGACAGGATGGGATAAACTATCAACTTTCGTTGTGCCGTCCGAGTTGGTTTCACCGACACCAATTTGCGAGATCGAGAATTCTCCGGTGACAGCGCCGGTATTGCTGTAGGTCAGCTGGAGGGACGACGTCCCAGTCTGCTTGAACCCGCTTGTGGCGTTGGAGTAACCGAAGGCCGTGTTGATTTGGGTCGCGAGATCGCTGACCGTGTAAGGGCCGGTGGATCCACCACTATACGCCGGCATCGTGACCGTTTTCGTCGTCAGGGTGCCATTGGCTCCCGGGATCGAAATAATGAACTGGTCGCCCGGAAGGATTTTGACATTGGCGTTCGGCGACGTCGAACTGAATTTCGTCGTCTGGACTTCCTGGGTATTCGAATTGCCGGTGGTCATCGTGATGGTAGGTGACGTTGTAACCGTTGGCGGCAACAGGTCAAACGTGTTCGGGACCGTGACTGAGTAGGTTGTCGTGCTGCCCGACGTGGTTGCGGTGTAGGCAACGCCACGTGTCGATTGACTGAGGCTTGTAACGGGCTTTGAGGTTGAGATCGTGGTCGAAGTCTTTGTGTTGTCATATTTGAAGGTCAGGGATGTACCGTCGCTCGATAGGCCAACGGTGATGCCAGCCGTCGCCAGTGCCGCCGAACTTGCCTTGCTCAGACAAGCCAACAGATTTGCAGCCGGGGTCTTGGTCGCATCTGGCGTCCAATTCGAGATGGTCGTTTTGCCAGCAGTTGTCGTCAATGTGCCTGCATCAATTTCGATCGGTGTTGAAATGCCAGGAACACTCAAGTGGTACACATCGCCTGGTAAAAGATTACCGCTGAAGGCGATGGTTTCAA
>CAIUPE010000061.1 GCA_903900975.1 uncultured Hyphomicrobiales bacterium
AAAGGAGGCGCAAATCGTGATCGAAAAATGGCGGCATCACTACAATACCAAACGGCCACACAGTTCATTGGGGTATCGGCCACCGGCACCCGAAGCGATCATTCCAATAGACCAAAGGCCGACCATGCACTAACATTCAATTTGGACCACTCGATGGGGCAGTCCAACCCGCCCAGCGAGTTCAGTTCGAGTCCCCTTCCCTCCACCATTAAGTGTTCCAAACTATAGGCCTTGCGGGTTCTCAGGCCGCGATCCTCAATTGCTCCACGAAACCGCAATGCCGTCGTGTCAAAGGAGGATGTCTTGCCTCGTTTTGACGTTCAGCCAAACAGCGCCCAATTGTCGCCACCGCAGATCCATGATATTCATTCCGCATCCGTAATGACTGAGGTGCGCCATGTCTAGCCGTTACCTTCACCCGATAGCTTGTCGACTGCCGAGAGCCGAAAGGAACGCCATCGCGGAATTTGCGCGGCGGCAGGATTTGAGTGTATCGGCGCTTACCAAAGAGGCTTTACGCAGGATGCTTTTTGGCGTTCACCCTGGCGTAAACCCACCTGAAAATTTCTCGTTGAACGAGGATGCTTCGAAAGCCGACAAGACCCCTGTTGCGCTTGGGTGGAACGAGCTGGAAAAAGGGCTTTTCCCAAAGCGTCCGATGACAAACCGGCTGCCTGTGAAACCCGCCATCTTGAACAAAGATACGGCATCTGGATGGCGGGATTAACTGCCCCCTGCGCGCGTCGTTGCTGGTGACAAACAATGCAGCTCTCAAAACCGACCTTAATTATTGGGGTGCTTACTGGCAACCTGAGGCGTCCTCCAACGCTACAGGCCGGTTTGCCGGCTTCAGATAGGACTGACAAGAACAACGGGGACTGACGCGCTACAGACGTCGGCAGTGCCAAGGTCATCCGTTCCGTCTGTTCCATCAGTTCCATCTGTTTCCTTATGTGCGCCGATTTTTCTACGCGCCTCTTATCCCCCCCGGGCGCTACAACTGTCCTTTAGAGAATTCTGCGCAATAAGGAAGTAGATGGAACAGATGGAACAGAAGGGGGGGGGTGGAACAACCATCTGGGGCCCGCCCGCTCAGTCGTTCAAGTCCTTAATATTGGGTGCGGGCGCTATCGCCATCGCCTCCCAGGTATCCTTCGGTTCATCCCCGTGCTCTGGGTGCCACCAATAGCGTGGGTTGCCCCCAGCAATGCGCTGCCGCCTGTTTTCGAAACCCAAGCGCTTCAAACTGCTGGCTACCCGGTTCTGGTGCCCTCGATTCTGATCTTTCAGACCGACAAACATCCGGCGCAAAATATTCGCGACCGTGGGGATTTCGTGAACCTTACGCATAGCCTCCAGCACCGTTGGCAGCTCATCATCCCACGGATCAGTCGCCAGCCTCGCCGCTTGCTCACCCTTGGCGGCCTCGAGGATTTTACCATCAAACCACCATTTCTCGCCCGCTTGATACGCGGCCACGGCCTCCGCCCAGAATTGGTCGCGCATTGCGGCGACCGTTCCTTTCGGGATCGCCTTGGTGAGGTGCAGCGGCAAGAACCGCCGATTGCCGGATTCGTCGATCAGGTAATCGTTCCGGTTCGTGGAGCCGACGAAGACGCATGTACGCGGCCAGCTGATCTCGTGGCGAAGATAGACGGGCCGGAACCGCTCAACCCGCTTGCTCAAAAAGGCCTTCGTGGTCTCCGCGTCAGACTTCTTCAGGGCCGAGACTTCCGCCATCTCAACCAGCCACTTGCCCTGCAAGTGGGCCTCCGCTTCCTTGGTGCCGAGGTCCTTCGGCAGATTGTCGGTGAACCAATCAGGATCGGGCATGAGTTCGCGGATCAAAGTTGACTTCCCAAGCCCCTGGAAGCCCTCCAGGACGAGCGTGGTGTCTACTTGGCAGCCTGGGTCCAGTATCCGGGCCACGGCGGCGATGGCGAAGCTGCGGGTCACGGCGCGCACATACGCGATGGCCGCAGGGCTGCCCGGTTCGTTGATCGCCTCGGCCCCAAGGTCGAGAAGGTGGTCTGAGATGCGTGGCACCCCATCCCACGCTAGGCTGTTCAAATAATCCTGAACCGGATTGTAGCAGTTGCGCCTCGCCAAAATTGTGAGCGCGCCGTTCACGTCCTCGGTCCGCGCCTTTGCGTAACCTTGGGTCCGCTGGACCACGAGCTTCAATTCGAGTTGGTCATGGTCTGTTATTGGCCGTGGCTTGAAAGGCTCGTTCGGCAGCCCCACGCCCTCCTCACTCGAGGGCAAGAGGCGCAACACGTCCTCCCGGCCAGTGAACTCGTTGTAAGCAAGCAAGCTAGCGAAGCGTTCGTCGGTCTCCACCAGTGCGACAACTGCCGCAAGATTTATGGTGCCGCGCCGCTTGCCGCCACCGTCCTCGTCAGCGAAATCCGCCGTCGCAGCGTTGTGATCCACCCAGCCGTGGTCCCTCGCCAATTTAAATATGGTCCCGGCGGTTACAGGCCGGTCCGTCTTCTCGTGAAAACTGTTCCACTTCGCCTCAATGGCCGCCAGACCAGGATAATTGTGGGCCTGCTCAGACCAGGCATCCCAGATCGGAAGGCCTTCAGGACCGAGTTCAAACTTCAGGGCCATGCCCACCGCTAGCCAATCGTGATAGCCATCGGCGGGAATACAGTGGAGCGTATTGAGCAGTTTCGTCCGATCCACTGGCGCCCGCTTGCCCCCGCCACGGGGGGCGCGCACCTTCGCAGCTGCCCTTTGCGAAATCGGCTGTGCGAGTATTTTATCTGCGGCTTCAACCAGCGCGGTGGCTGTGTAGCCAACCCCGCTGCTGAGCAGCTTCACCACCTCGGGGACGCGGCCTTTCTTTACTTTGGAAGGTGAGGGCCAATTAACGGTGCCAATGATCCGGTAGAGATGCTGGACTGAAGGTGGGGCGTCCGCATCTAAGGCCTTCACGCTCGCGGCGATTCGCATGAATTGCTCTGTCGTGATTGCGCTATCGAGCATATACCAATCGTGCGCGCTCCCTGTGGAAGTCTGAACTCTATAGGATGGGTCCAGAAGGTGCGGCTTGCCAAATTTGGCCTTGTGCCCGCCATCGCGGTCGATCACCACGCCGAGCAGCATATGGGCGTCTATTGCCTCCCAGCGGGAGGCGCACTTTACTGCGGGACCAGTGCAGCCGCGGACATATACCGTCCAAAATGGGTTGCGCGCTGTTACGAGCAAGCTCTGAAACCGTGGGTTCGCTTCCATGATCTCCTCCGTTATCGAAAAGGAGATCCCCCGTGGCGTTCCCTTGCCTTCTGTAGGGAGAATCACCACTCCGATCACTGTATCGTCTGGCACGTCAGGATAATATGCCTTCAGGCTGAGGGCGTGCTTGCGCAGTAGGTTGAGGTGGCCGAGGATTTCCCCGGCATTGGGTGAAATTGCGGCCTGTGGTGAACTCGTGAGTGCGTTCATTTTCAGTTCTCGAACTTGGTGCACGCCAGCATCAAGGCGGCCGGAAGGCTCCAACGCTGTAGCCAGCGCCGAGGTCCCGGCCCCATCGTGCAAGCCGCGCGATGGGGGTTCTCGAAAAGGGCGGCTCGTTGCATTTCAGGGCTGGGTAAGCAGACTTTCAGCGGCGTCCACTGGGATCAATCTGCAGCCGCCTAGCTTGATCGTGCGAAGTTCACCTGACTTGATCAGCCGGTAAATCGTGGCTCTCGATAATCCATAAAGACGACTAAATTCGCCTACCCGGAGCGATCGCCTTGGAATGGGCTCATTTCGTTTCATAGCAGTCATCACCGTCTCCTAAGGAAGCACGGCGTTCCATATAATACAGTTTTTTGGTGTCAGCTCGTGTTCAATATTTCAAAACAATTTTGAAATATTAAAGGGTACTCAACCACTGCTTATGGCCTCTTTGCTTGGTTAAATACCTATAACCTTTTTCGGACGTTTTAATTCCCAATTTCTCAAGGTGCTCTATTACGAGTTTGCTACCTCTAGAAAAATCTTTTAATTCTTCCATCTGGACGCCTAGTTTGGCTAAGGCCTTATATCCTTCGACGATCTCGGGTTGAAATGACGGCCGTCCACGTCCTTTTTTGGGACGTGGAGAAAAATTTATTGCCTGTGCCTCAAGCCAAATTTTAAACTGCGCATTATTCAATTTCATAAGCGGCGCCCAGTAGGGCAACGGAACATTTCCTGCTGCGATCAATGCTGTCTTCAATGCCATCAATTCTGTTCTGAGGCGCGATATGCTGTCTTGGTTGTTCGAATCAAACCCCAGCTTATTTATTTCTGTAATATCAATGTCTTCCTTTAGGACGGCATCCAAAATAGAAGCTCGGATTTGCGCCTCCGTCCCAAGCAGTGTCTTCACCGCCTTGGCCACCAAATTCTCAAGGGTATCGCTTTCCATCTGCCAATCCCTTCTGCAGGCACGCCCCCAAGAACTCAAAACGCTCTCAATAATTACAATCCTTCAGAAATACGTAACGAATTGCCAAGCTCTATCCTTGTGCCAAATGACCTGAAAAATCTACTCGCTTTTCAGGTTCGCAATAATCCGCCCAAGCCTGCA
>CAIUPE010000062.1 GCA_903900975.1 uncultured Hyphomicrobiales bacterium
AAAAATACTACGCGCAACTGGACGAAACCAAACAGGCAGCTTAACTTAAACCAACAAGCCTCCGACGAACCCGGTGCGGTTCATTTTCTCCACATACCGATTAAGCCACTTATTAGTTGATAATTAAATTGCGTGAAAATGCAACCAACCCCGCCATTTGCAAACCTAAATAACCAAAAATCCACATTAACCCGCCAACTACGCAGAAATCTCAAGTCCTTGAAAACGAGTCATATTTTCCGACCGTACCAATCTGCACGAGGTTCGGTCGGAACGAGACGAAAGGGGTTTTCAGACTGATTTTGGGCCTGAGCGCCAGTCTGGGAGGTTCGGTCGATTTTACTAAACCCTTTTGAAATCAAAAGAAATTTCGGTGAATTTTATGGTGAATTCGAGTTCGCTTTGAAGCGATTGGCGGAGGAGGCGAGATTCGAACTCGCGATACGGTTTCCCGTATACACACTTTCCAGGCGTGCGCCTTAAACCACTCGGCCACCCCTCCTATTGTGCGGTGTTTATAGACGAGACTACGCCGCTTGCAACTACTTCAATTCGGGATCGTGCATTTTCTTGTTTTCTGGGGCTCGCCGTTGGGCTTTTTCATGATTATATATGGGTCTAAAATAGGAGCGATCGTATGTTTACTCTCCGCAAGTCTCCTCGGATGCCGAGTGTCATTGATGCTCTTCCGGGTCGACATATGCCATTACTGACCGCTGAATCGCATTTTGTGAACGGAAATCCTCTCAAAGGGCCTTATCCGGTTGGCTTTGAAATGGCGATATTTGGTTTAGGCTGTTTTTGGGGGGCAGAGCGTAAATTCTGGCAGGTGCCGGGGGTCTATGTTACCGCTGCGGGCTATACAGCAGGCCTGACACCTAACCCTACTTATGAGGAAACCTGCACGGGACTTACAGGACATAACGAGGCGGTTCTGGTAGTCTATAACCCGGTTGAGAGAAATTATAATCAGTTGTTAGCATTGTTCTGGGAATCGCATGACCCTACTCAAGGGATGCGTCAGGGCAATGATGTTGGTACAACCTATCGGTCGGGTATTTACTTTTACAACCCAGCTCAGGAGGCGGCTGCTTTGGCCTCTAAAGTGGCTTATCAGAAACGCCTCGATGCAGCGGGCTTCGGCACGATTACGACTGAAATTATTCCGGCGGAGACCTTTTATTTCGCCGAGGCGTATCACCAGCAATATCTTGCCAAAAATCCAAACGGATACTGTGGCCTTGGGGGAACCGGGGTGAGCTGTCCGATTGGTATTGCGGTAGCTGCGGAATAGTTGACAAAGGATGCATGCTTATTTGACGTCAGAGCAACGATGGATCGCAGCTAGTTCAAGCGGTCTTCAAACTATTTTCCGCCGTCGACCGACAGGGTTTGGCCGGTGATCCATTCCGCTTGATCGCTGGCAAAAAATAACGTCGCGGCGACAATGTCCTCGACCTTGCCCAGACGGCGTGTCGCGATACGATCTAGCATAGCCCTTTGACCTTCGGTGCCGTAACTTTCCCATTGCCGCTCCGTTGTTGGATTGGAACGCACAAATCCAGGTGCAACACTGTTCACTGTGATGCCAAAAGGGCCGAGCTCATGCCCTAATTGCCTTGTTAGGCCGATCTCGCCTGCTTTTGCCGACGCATAGGCCTGTATGCCCGTCAGGCTGACCCCCAACCCAGCTCCGGATGAAATGAAAACGATACGGCCATAGCCTTGCTGCTTCATGTGCGGAGCAACGGCTTGTGATAAGAAAAAGCCCGCTTTCATATTGATGTCGACGACGGCGTCCCAATCGTCTTCGGAGATCTCCTCAAGGGGGCGACCAATCTGTCCGCAGACGCCGCCGGCACTGTGGATGAGAATATCAAACGGACCCTTGGTTTTGACAAGTTCACCAATCGCCGAAAGGTTGGAGAGATCACATTGATGCGCTGTAATTGCCACGCCTTCGTCGGATGGATTGATGTCGCTTTTGTCAACGCCCGTTACGGTTGCGCCGTCGCGCGCCAAGGCAAAGGCGATGGCTCGGCCAATGCCATGGGCTGCGCCGGTGACAAGTGCACGTTTGTTTTTAAAATCGATGAGCATGATGAGACCTTTGTTAAGGTTACGAACGATATCGCTACTCACGATTTGATAGCGAACGAAGATTTAGCAATCCAACGGTAAGGTGAAAGCGATCAACTTATGAAGAGCGTGCTGGATTAATAATTCAATTTAGCCCGTTTGCTTCGCGCTCGCTCGCAAGTACGCAGGCTTTGATGCGCCTACGTCGTTGCAAGTTCAGCTAAATTAGCCCAATCGAGCGTACGTTTGCCGTCTTCAATTTCGTGAATCATCGTGATCAATCGGGCTATTAGCGGTGTCGGAATTTTCAGTCTTTTACCCTGTTCAACAATGGGGCCAAGCTGGGCATCGACTTCGGTCTTGCGTTTGCGTATCGCAAGATCACGCCAGATTCCCGAATGGGTTTTGATGGATTTGGCGTTATGGGCGACCATTGCGTCAAAAGATGCGTGTGCATCGGTTTCGGCTGCTTCGGGAGCAAAGGCATAGGGCACATAACCATTAAAGCCCAATGGTTCGTAACCGAGTTCTAAAGCAACGGCGGTTGCTTCTTGCGCAATTTTACGAAGCAAGGGGCGGGCGTCTGATGCCGTTAATGAATCGCAAATCGACGCATTGGTAAGGGCTGTTGCGAAGAGGAGTGCGCCATAACCGAGTTTACCCCAGAGATAGCCGAAGATATGATCAGTAATGATCGCCTTGGAATCAAAGATTAACATTAACGCGTGCAATGCTTTAAGGCGCTCGCTCGCGATGCCGTCAAGCTCACCTATGACAACTGCACCGCGACCGCTCAATTGAATAACACCTGGTGCCATATAATCGCCGCCGAAATTGAGAAACGCGCCGATCACACGTTCGCGACCTACGACATCGGCAATCACCAGTTCATTGAGTCCGTTTTGAAAAGAAGCAATGTAACCATCGTTCGAAAGGTGAGGAACGATTTGTCTTGTAGCACCCTCGGTGTGATGTGCTTTCACACACAGCAATACGCGCGTGTATGATCCTTCAACATGGGCTGGCGTAACCGCGCGTACCTTCACTGAAAACTGATCGACGGGGCCTTCAATCGTAAGGCCTGAATGATTCATCACCTCGACATGGGCGGTATCTTGATCAACAAATAAGACATCGTAACCCGCGCGCACGAGAAAAGCGCCGATGGCTCCCCCGATCGCTCCTGCGCCCCAAATGACAATGGGATCATTCACGACCATGGCCCTTCCATCAGGGCTCGGGTTTCGTCCACGGCTACCTGCCAAAGCGCCAGCATCATTTCATCGGCTTTCTGGTATTCGCCGCCAAAATTACCATCCCCCAACATGGCGCGTACGCCCGCGGGATCTTTCAGCCGCATCAATTCCAAATCGATCATGGACTTTTGATGTTCAGGCCCGCGAATGTTGGGCAGTCGGGTCCAAGGGAAATTTTCCATCCATGAGGCGTGCGAAGCGACGGTGTCGATTTCCTGCACTTTGGCAAATGTCTTTGGTGCATTCCACCAATTGTGGAATCGAACGGCGGAGCCGGGTTTGCCGCCCATCCATTCCATGGCCACTGTCTGCGCGGGCGAATTGCCACCGTGGCCATTGCAGAGAAAAATCCGACGAAAGCCTGCCATATAAAGCGAGTCTAAAATGTCGGTGATCAGCGCCGTATAGGTTGAAAGTTTGAGCGAAACCGAACCCGGATAAGCCAAGAAATAGGGTGTGATGCCATAAGCCTGAACGGGGAAAACCGGAATACCGAGGGGGGCTGCCGCTTCCACCGCAACCCGCTCCGCGAGAAGCGAGTCAACCGAAAGACTTAAATAGGCATGCTGTTCGGTAGAGCCGAGCGGCACAACGGCGCGGTCATCACGCTTCAAATAATCCTCAACCTGCATCCAGTTCATATCGCTCACACGCATCAGTCAAGGTCCTTCCATAATGCGTCACTCGACAGCCCAACACGCTACATCGCGGCCTTGCTTTAATTCAATCGGTGGCGCTTCCACCTTGCAGCGATCAAAGGCACGCGGGCAGCGCGGATGGAAGGAACACCCCGAAGGCGGATCGAATGGGGATGGCAATTCACCTTGCAAGACGATGCGCTCTTTTTTGGCATCAGGATCAGCAACGGGCGTCGCAGACAAGAGCGCCTTGGTATAGGGATGTTGGGGCGAGGTAAAGAGCTGCTCGCGGGTCGCTGTTTCAACCGCATGGCCGAGATAGATCACCATCACGCGATCTGCGATGTGTCGCACGACCGAAAGGTCGTGGCTGATGAAGAGATAGGCGAGCCCAAACTCTTCCTGCAATTCAGCCAGTAGATTCAGCACCTGTGCGCGAATCGAAACATCAAGGGCTGACACCGGTTCGTCCAGCACCAGAATTTTGGGACGCAACATCAACGCGCGTGCGATGGCAATGCGTTGGCGCTGGCCGCCCGAGAACATATGCGGGTAACGGTCACGAAACTCTGGTCGTAAGCCCACGCGTGCCATCATGGTTGCAACAGCCTGACTCCGCTCGGTGGGCGCCATGGAGGTATTAACGATCAAGGGCTCTTCTAAGGCGGCCCCTATGGTTTGACGTGGGTTGAGCGAGCCATAGGGATTTTGAAAGACAATCTGCACGTCACGCCGAAGCGATTTACGTTGGGTTTTGGTCGCATTGATAAGATCCACCCCGTTGATGCGAAGCATGCCAGAGGTAGGCGTTTCAATCATGGCTATCAAACGGGCCAAAGTCGATTTGCCGGAGCCCGATTCACCGACGATTGCGAGCGTTTTACCGGCCTCTAAATCAAAGCTGACATCGGCCAATGCATGTACGGTTGCGTCCGGCGAAAACATTCCACGACGGACGGTATAGTCCCGCGTCAGATTACGCGCTTCGAGAACAAGGCTCATCGGGTGCCCTCCCAAAGGTAAGGATGGCCGTGAAGAAGCGGGGTGTGGCATAAAGCCCGACCTTCTTCGTTCGAGGCCCGTACAGGCCTTTCGGCGTGGCATCGCGGGTGGGCAAAGGTGCAACGCGGCGCGAACTGGCAGCCTTGCAAGCGATCGAATTGACCGGGTACAACGCCTGGGATCGAAGGCAACAGACGACCCGCCGCCCTTTCTGGTAAAGCCGCTAAGAGGGCTGCCGTGTAAGGATGGTGCGGATCACGAAATAATCCGCGTGTTTCTTGGATCTCCACTTGCTGACCGGCATATTGCACAACGACGCGCTGGGCGGTTTCGGCCACTACACCCATGTCGTGCGTGATCAACACGAGGCCCATACCGGTCTCGTGGCGAAGCCTTAACAAGAGATCGAGAATTTGCGCCTGAATCGTCACGTCAAGTGCCGTGGTTGGCTCGTCAGCAATCAAAAGTTTTGGTTCGGACGACAGGGCCATCGCAATCATCACCCGCTGGCTCATGCCACCCGAGAGTTGATGCGGATAGGCCGAAAGGCGTTTTTCAGGATCGGTAATGCCTACTTGCTCAAGCAATTCAATGGAACGCTTTTTCTGTGCTTTCTTGTCGAGGCCGAAATGGGTCTTGAGTGTTTCACCAATTTGAAAACCGACGGTGAAACACGGGTTTAGCGAGGTCATCGGCTCTTGGAAAATCATCGCAATATCACGGCGTACGATGGTGCGGCGTTGCTGGTCGGAAATCGTCAAGAGATCAAGGCCGTTGAATTCCATAAGGTCGGCAGTGACCGTGGCGGTCCATGGCAAAAGCCCCATCACGGCCAACATGGCCACTGATTTGCCTGAGCCTGATTCTCCTACAATGGCCAAAACGTCATCTCGATCGACTGCCAGATCGATCCCGTCGACAGCTTTGAAGGGGCCGTTGCGGGTGCTGAACGATACCGAGAGATTGCGGATATTGAGAAGCGCCATTGTCGTCAGCTCCTTCTCAATTTCGGATCAAGCGCATCGCGCAAGCCGTCGCCGAACAGATTGATCGAGACAACTGAAATCAGAATTGCAAGTCCGGGCAGGGTAACGATCCAAGGATTGGACCGAATGAATTCGCGGGCATCTGCCAACATGGCTCCCCATTCGGGCGTAGGGGGCTGTGCGCCTAGCCCTAGAAAGCCCAGTGCCGCGGCTTCAAGGATGGCGTTGGATACTCCTAAGGCGGCCTGCACGATTAAAGGTGCCAAGCAATTCGGTAACACCGTGACAAACATTAGCCGGATTGGGCCGACCCCTGCCACTTTGGCTGCAATGATATAATCTTTACCAAATTCAGCCAACGCTGAGCCACGCACTAAGCGTACGTAATTGGGCAGATAAACGACCGATACGGCAACAATCGTATTGGTTAGGCTCGGGCCTAAAATCGATACCACAAGAATGGCCAGAACGAGGCTGGGGATCGACATAATCAAATCCATGATCCGCATCAGCACCGAGTCGACAACGCCGCCTAAAAAGGCTGCGACAAGTCCGAGCGTTATGCCGATCACAACCGACACGCTCATAACGGCCAATCCGATAAACAGCGAAATGCGTGCGCCATAGATCAAACGCGACAGCATATCGCGGCCTAGCGCATCGGTGCCAAGCCAGAAATGCTTGTCGCCACCCTCGGCCCAAGCCGGCGGAAGTTTGGTCATGCCACGGAACTGCTCGATCGACGAATAAGGGGCGATCCATTCCGCGAACACGGCGAGGAGGATGAGCGTCACCAAAATGATCAGTCCGCCGACCGCGCCACGGTTCTGCGAAAAAGCATTCCAGAAGGCGGCGACAGGACCAGCTGGGCTGCTAAGTTGGGCGGAGGGGGTATCAGCCATGACGGATCCTTGGATTAATGGCCCCGTAAAGCAAATCCACGAGCAAATTGACGATGATCACAAGCGAGGAAATGAGTAAGATGCCGCCTTGTAGCGCGGGATAATCGCGCCGACCGATCGAGTCGATCAGCCATTTGCCAACGCCGGGCCATGAGAAAATGGTTTCTGTGAGCACAGCACCGGCGAGCAGTCCGCCGACTTGCAGGCCGACAACGGTAACGACCGGAATTAGTGCATTGCGGAGCGCGTGAAGCGAGATGACGCGAAATTCCGATAGGCCTTTGGCGCGTGCGGTGCGGACATAATCTTCGCTCAAGACTTCCAGCATCGACGAGCGCGTCATCCGCGCGATGACGGCAAGGGGTACGGTGCCAAGCACGATCATCGGTAGAACCAGATGGTGAAGCGCGGATAAAAACGCGCCCTTTTGATCCGACAGCAAGGAGTCGATCAGCATGAAGCCGGTGGTTGGTTCAAAATAAAAATTGATCATGTCGATGCGACCCGAAACGGGCGTGAGGTGCCAGCCTTCGGAAACCAGCATGATGAGCAATAGGCCCCACCAGAAAATCGGCATCGAGAAGCCAGCGACCGCTGCCCCCATTAACGTATGGTCAAACCAACTACCCCGTTTGACGGCGGCAAAGACGCCAGCCGGAACGCCGAGCACGACAGCAAATAAGATGCCCGCGATCGATAGTTCGAGGGTGGCAGGAAAGAGGGTAAGAAATTCGGTCAGCACTTTTTCATTGCTCGACAGCGAAACGCCGAAATCACCGTGCAGCAAGTGCCAGACATAATCGATAAATTGTTTCCAGACCGGTTGGTCTAAGCCGAGCTCGTGCCGGAAATAGGCCAACCGCTCGGGGGAAATGCCGTGTTCGCCCGTTCGCACTTCAATCGGATCGCCTGGCACGAGCCGGATGGCGATGAAGGTCACGAACATCAACGCCACGAAGGTCGGAATCGTAAGCAGGAGACGGCGCAGGATAAATTTGATCATGGCGGATGAATGTCCTGCGAAATATCGAATGTTTCCCTCTCCCGCGAAGGGAGAGGGAAAACTTATTATTTGTTACTTCACATCGACGCCTTGGAATTCATGGCTGCCGAAAGGGCTCTGCTTGTAACCGGTAACTTCGGCCCGGAGCGCTTCAAACACGATGGAGTGCGCGATTTTCATGTCGGGCGCTTCATCGTGCTCGATGACCTGCATTTCTTCGTAGAGCTTTGTGCGCTCGGCGATATCGGAAACGCTCTTGGCTTTGTTGAGCCGGTCATCGAATTCCTTGTTGCACCATTTGGTAACGTTCTGGCCACCCTTTGAGGCAGCGCAACCGCGCAGGAAGAAGAAGTTGTCCGGATCACCATTGTCACCCGTCCAGCCGAGCTGACCGGTGAGATGTTCACCTTTTTGCATCCGCTTGCGATATTCGCCCCACTCGTAGGTGACGAGCTTGGCATTGACCCCGATCTTGGCCAAATCGGCCTGCATCATTTCCGCCATGCGCTTACCGTTTGGATTATAGGGGCGCTGAACGGGGAGATACCAAAGGTCGATATCGATCGGCGTTGTGACGCCCGCGGCTGCCAGAAGCGCCTTAGCCTTTTCTGGATCATAAGGATAGGCTGAAACCTTGTCGTTATACGACCAGAGCGTTGGCGGGATCAGGTTTTTGGCCGCAGTGCCGGAACCAAGAAAAACTTCCTTGATGATGGCTTCATGGTCAATCGCCATGTTGAACGCCTGGCGCACTTCCTTTTTATCAAAAGGAGGCTTTTCGGTGTTAAAAGCCCAATACGACACGTTCAAGCCTGATTGGCTGATAAGGCTGAGCGACTTGTCTTTCTTGATTTCTTCAAGATCGGCCGGACGCGGTGCAATTGCAAAGTGGCATTCACCAGCCTTTAGCTTGGCTAAACGGGCGGTCGGATCGGGCGTAATCGCGAATACGAGATCGTCCACCAAAGCTTTTTCGCCGAAGTAATCCGCATTTTTCTTAAAGCGGATCATCGCATCCTTCTGATAAGTCACGAAAATGAACGGACCGGTGCCGACCGGAATTTGGTCGAACTGTTCGGGCTTACCAGTTTTCATGAGATAATCCGCATATTCGGCGGAATGGATTGAGGCAAAGTCCATCGCCAAATTGGCGAGAATGGGCATATTCGGCTCTTTGAGCTTCATAACGACAGTGTAGTCGTCCGTCTTCTCGATGGTATCGAGGAGGGCCGGCATGTCCATATCATTGAAATAGTCATATTTGCCACCAGAAACCTTGAAATAGGGATGATCGGGCTTCCACTGGCGATTGAAGGAGAATAGCACGTCATCCGCATTGAATTCACGTGTCGGCTTGAAACCATTTACGCCCGAATGGAATTTCACGCCCTTGCGTAGGTGGAAGGTCAGCGTTTTGCCGCCATCGGTCACATCCCAGCTGGTCGCCAGGCCCGGAACTACATTGGTACCACCGCGTTCAAAGGCGGTTAGCTTATCGAAAACCGGACGGTCGGCATCGAAGCTCGTGCCGGTTCCATTCAATGCCGGTGTAAAGCTCTCGGGGCTGCCTTCCGAGCAATAGACCAATGTTTTTGCCGAAACGGCCGAAGCGCCGAGCAGCATTGCGGCGATGCCGACACTGGCAGCGAGTTTTAGACTTGAGTTGAACATGGATTTTCCCTTTTTCAATGTCCCAAGCGTCGTCGGTCCTTTGCCGGACCAATCTTAGCAAGTCGAGACCACTATCCAACCTTGTTTCAAATCTGGGCGCAAGTGAAACGAACTGAGCGCATCATAATTTGAGTTCAAAAGCTGAAAATAGGTAGATGGGCTATAAAGACCTCGGCGATTTGATCATGAGGGGAATACCGGCGACCATCAATACGACATGGTCAGCGCGGGCGGCTAACCTTTGATGCAATCGTCCGGCATGGTCACGAAAATCGCGGGCGAGCTTGTTTTCCGGAACAATTCCAAGTCCAACTTCGTTGGCGACGAGGAAGGTTGGTGCGGTGCGGGCGTCGAGCGCGCGGTCCAGTCGATCAAAGCCCCCTTCAATCTCATGCCCGCCAAGCATCATATTGGTTAGCCAAAGCGTGAGGCAATCGACCAAAATCGGGCTTGGCGTATCGAGCGCGTGCCAAATTTCAACCGGCGTTTCAACGGTCAGCCAGCCCTTTTCGCTCCGATCAGCTTGATGACGTGTAATGCGTTCTCGCATTTCCTCGTCCCAGATTTCGGCGGTGGCAATGTAGGTCCAAGGCTGAGGAAGCGCCTTGATAAGCGTTTCCGCATACCGCGTTTTGCCCGAGCGTGCGCCGCCGAGGATTAGGGTGAGGGCATTGGTCATTGGGGAGTTGTGCCGCTGGATGACCTGTTTTGCAAGCGCTCAGTCAGCGGACCGCGAGCCTCCCGGCTCGCATGGCACCATTTTTATGTCCGTCCTTGCGAGCAAATGCGAAGCAACCCAGCTGAGGGCTGTAATGGAAGTGCGATGTTGCCATTGCGCTTCCTTATTACCTTCAACTGGGTTGCTTCGCTAATCGCTCGCAATGATGGATCGGGGTTTAGGCTCGCGGTCCGTTTTAGCCGATGGCCTCTTTTGAACGTTCCGCGCGCTTACGATCGTTCGGATCGAGATGCACTTTGCGCAAGCGGATCGACTTTGGCGTCACTTCCAGCAGCTCGTCGTCTTGAATATAGGCGAGTGATTTCTCGAGTGTCATGCGGATTGGCGGTGTGAGGCGCACTGCCTCGTCTTTGCCTGCGGCGCGAACGTTGGTGAGCTTTTTGCCCTTGAGCAAGTTCACTTCCAAATCGTTTTCGCGGGTATGTTCGCCTACAATCATGCCCTGATAGACTTTCCAGCCTGGCTCAATCATCATCGGGCCGCGATCTTCCAAATTCCACATCGCGTAAGCAACCGCTTCGCCGATATCGTTGGAGATCAAAACGCCGTTGCGACGGCCAGCGATTTCGCCCTTATACGGCGCGTAACCGTGGAACAGGCGGTTCATGATGGCGGTGCCACGGGTATCGGTGAGCAATTCACCGAGATAGCCGATCAAGCCACGCGTTGGAGCGTGGAAGACAAGGCGCAGACGATTCCCGCCTGAAGGGCGCATTTCGACCATGTCCGACTTGCGCTCGGACATTTTCTGCACGACGACGCCCGAATATTCCTCATCTACGTCGATGACGACTTCTTCAATCGGCTCAAGCAATGCATTGGTGTCCGGATCGCGCGAATAGACGACCTTGGGACGCGATACGGCCAGCTCGAAACCCTCGCGGCGCATCTGTTCAATCAGAATGGCAAGCTGCAATTCGCCACGACCGGCGACTTCGAACGAATCCTTGTCGGCTGATTCGGAAATGCGAAGCGCAATATTGCCCTCACCTTCCTTAAACAGACGGTCGCGGATCACGCGGCTGGTGACTTTGTCGCCTTCCGTGCCGGCGAGCGGCGAGTCGTTGACGCGGAACTGCATCGTGACGGTTGGCGGATCGATTGGATGGGCAGGCAAAGGCTGCTCGATCGTTGGGTCGCAGAAGGTGTCGGCAACGGTACCTTTGACCATACCGGCAATTGCGACGATATCGCCTGCAAAGGCCTCATCAACTGGCACGCGCTCAAGCCCGCGGAAACCTAGAACCTTTGAAATACGCCCGCTTTCAATCACCTTGCCGTCAGCGCCAAGCACTTTGAAAGCCTGGTTCGGCTTGACCGAGCCCGAGGTGATGCGGCCCGTAACGATACGACCGAGATAGGGGTTGGCTTCCAAAATCGTGCCGATGAGGCGGAACGGGCCTTCTTCGGTCACAGGCGGAGCTGTGTGCTTCACGATGAGGTCAAACATTGGTGCGAGGTCGACCTGCGGACCTTCTGGCGCTGTTGCCATCCAACCATTTTTGGCTGAACCATAGAGAATGGGGAAGTCGAGCTGGTCGTCGGTAGCGTCAAGGGCGGCGAAAAGATCGAACACTTCGTTGACCACTTCCGACGCGCGCGCTTCAGGCTTGTCGATTTTGTTGATGGCGACGATGGGCTTCAAGCCTAGTTTCAGTGCCTTGCCGACCACAAATTTGGTCTGCGGCATTGGGCCTTCTGCGGCGTCAACGAGAACGACCACACCATCGACCATGTTCAAGATACGCTCCACCTCGCCGCCGAAATCGGCGTGGCCGGGGGTGTCAACGATGTTGATGCGGGTATCTTTCCACTGCACTGAGGTGCATTTCGCCAGAATGGTGATGCCGCGCTCGCGCTCGAGATCGTTGGAATCCATCGCGCGCTCGGCGACCTTCTGGTTTTCACGGAAGGTGCCCGACTGGGCCAGTAGCTTGTCGACGAGGGTGGTCTTGCCATGATCGACGTGGGCGATGATCGCGATGTTGCGGATATCCATAAGGGTGCTTTCTCGGGTGATGCTTTTTTAGGCCGGGCGGACGGGGTTTTTGAGGCTCTTTTTAACAGCAAAGCCCGGCTTCGATGGCGAGGCCGGGCGACTATTAACGTCTTGTTGCGGTGCACATAGCTGATTTGAGGCGAAAAGGGAAGGGGAAAGGCAGGCGCAGCCCGATGGGCTTTGGGTCTTGCGAACTATGGAGGAGCTTATTGAACAAAATGGCTATATTTATTATCTATTGATATCTTTTCGTATCCGGGGGGAAGCGACAATGGCTAATGTCAATTTGGGCGACCGGTTTGAAAATTTTATCGCCGAGCAAATCCGCGAAGGGCGCTATCAGAATGCAAGTGAAGTGGTGCGCGCTGGCTTGCGTTTGTTAGAGGACCATGAGGCCGAGCGTAAGCAGCATTTGGAACGGTTAAAAGCCGAGATCGCAGCCGCAATAGAAGATCCGAGGCCACAGCTTTCGAGCGAAGAGGTGTTTGACAGGCTTGAGTCCAGACTTGCGCTACGGATGGAAAGAAATGGCGGAACAATACGAAGTTAAAATATCGCCACAAGCAGAGTGTGACCTCGAAGGCGTTTCTGAATGGATCATTGATCAATCCGGCTTCGTAAGGACCGCTTTTAATTATGTTCGTCGTATAAGGGCTTTTATAACGGGGCTAAAGAATTTTCCCCATCGCGGCATCAAGCGTGACGATCTTTACTCGGGTATTCGCATCGTTGGATTTGAGCGACGGGTTCCGATTGCCTTCACTGTATCCGACGATACCGTGCTGATTGCGCGTATTTTTTATGGCGGCTGCGATATTGAGGCGTTAATGGCCGATGATGAAGGCTTAAGCGGGTAAACCGCTAATGCCGAGCCAAAGCGTATAAAGCCCGATCAGGATGATCAGCGCGCTTGAGAGATAGGGCGCGTTATCGGCCCATTGGCTTATGTTTTTGAACCGTCCGGAAGCATGGCGCACGCCGAGAGCTGCAGCCGCTCCCACACTGACCATCGTAAGTGCAAGGCCGATAGAGAAGCATAGCACCAAGAGGGCGCCCATGGTGATTTGCTTCAATTGCAAGCAAATCAACAGCACGGTGACGGAAGCCGGGCACGGAATAAGCCCGCCGGTAAGGCCAAACATCACAATCTGGCCAGTGGTGGCGGTGCGTCCGGCGAAACGGCGTTGAATGTCTTCGGCATGCATCCGCGCATGGGCGTCCGAATAGGCATCTTCGGGTAGTTGAAGGGCTTCCGCATTGATGACGGAGGCCGGAAGTTCATGGTGATGGTCGTGATCGTGATGCACATGTGAGCCGTGGGACCCGTGTCTACCGTGTGAGCCGTGGCTGCCATGCGAGCCGTGTGATCCATGGCTGCTCTGCGGCCGCCGGTCGGCCCAGGTGCGCCATATCATCCAAAGCGCAATGGTGAGGATGATGGCGCCTGAGGCCGTTTGCAAATAGGGCTCGGTCGCTTCCGTCGTGAAGCTTGAGCCGAAATGTAGGCCTGCTAAAGCAATAATCCAGACAATGGCCGTGTGGGAGAGCGTGGCCGCGAGCCCCAGCAGGATCGCTTGGCTCAAGGTGCCGCGTACCGCGATAATAAACGCTGCCATCATCGTCTTGGAATGGCCCGGCTCAAGTCCATGCAAGGCGCCTAACAGAATGGCGCTTGGGATGAAAAGCCAGAGATTCTGACTGCCGGACTGGATGAGGCTTGCGAGGTCGGTCATTCCACTATCTTAGTTTTCTTCGTTCACGCGGGCAATGGCCGGAATCAAAACGCGCCCCGTTGGAGCGCGTTTCAATGTTTTCCAAATTTCTTAGACCGTTCTTATGGGAGCGGCGCAGGGCTTTCCGACAAAGTGCGTAGATAGGCGACGATATCGGCGCGCTTGGCACCATCAGCCAGACCGGCATAACCCATCGCCGTTCCAGCGATGTAGGCTTTCGGGTTGGTGATGAACGCGTCAAGCGAGGCGTAATCCCATTTCTCGCCCTTGGCGTTATGCTCTTTGAAACCAGCGGAGTAGTTGAAGCCCGCCATAGAACCCATCGTCCGGTTAACCACGCCATAAAGGGCCGGGCCAACCTTGGCTGCCGCGCCCTTTTCAAAGTTATGACAAGCTTGGCACGCCTTGACGCCCGCTTCGCCGCGCTTCGCATCGGCTACTTTCAGACGCTCGGCGATAGGCGTTTCAACGGCCTTGGCTTCTGTTGCCGGAGCAGCGGTTGCGGCTTGGCCGGCTGGGAGCTCATAGCCCTCAACCTTGACCTTTGGGCCTGAGAAGATGCCTTCGGCAACAAGGCCCGTGCCCATAACGAGCAAAAGGACGCCGAGAACGGCACCAGCGATTTTGTTGAATTCGAACGAGTCCATTCCGAAGCTCCGACAATGAATTTCCGAGGCCGAGGGTCCGCGTACCCCCAAAAGAGGCGCGCGCAAAAAATCAGCAGACCCCGATTACTCGCTTTGCTGCGGTCTTGGCAACTCGTATAAGCGGTTTTCTGCTGATACTTTTGATCATCCGTGTGGTTTTTTCGATTCTCACCCCGCCAACAGAAGAAAATTTGATGTCCGATCCCGTCATTCTGATCCCCGCGCGCATGGCTTCTACCCGACTTCCGGGCAAACCCTTGGCCGATATTGGCGGTGAGCCGATGATTGTGCATGTCTGGCGCCGGGCGATGGAAACCGGGCTCGGGCCTGTGGTTGTAGCAACCGATACGGTGGAAATCGTGGCGGCGATCGAAAAAGTGGGCGGTATCGCGGTGCTGACCCGCGCGGATCATCCATCGGGCTCGGACCGAATTTTCGAGGCGGTCGAGAGTTTCGACCCCGAAGGCCGCCATGATGTGGTGGTGAATCTCCAAGGCGATCTGCCGACCATTGATCCGATGGCGATCGCTGCGTCGGTGCCGCCTTTGTCCAACCCGCTGGTGGATATTGTGACCTTGGCGGTGGAAATCCATCGCGAGGAAGAAAAGACCGATCCGAATGTGGTCAAAGCCGTTTGCACGGAAATCGCGCCGGGCCTGATGCGCGCGCTTTACTTTACCCGCGCCACCGCGCCGACGGGGCCGGGGCCGCTTTATCATCATATCGGGCTTTATGCCTGGCGACGCTCGGCCTTGAAGCGTTTTGTGGCGCTTCCGCCATCGCCGCTCGAGATTCGCGAGCGGTTGGAGCAACTCCGCGGCCTAGAAGCCGGAATGCGGATCGACATTGCCTTGGTGGATGATGTACCGCTTGGCGTCGACGCGCCGCATGATTTGGAGCGTGCGCGTGCCATTCTTGCTAACCGCCCTAAGGTGCATTGAGCGATGACTGAAAATAAATTGATTGCCTATCAGGGCGAGCCGGGCGCCAATTCCGATATTGCCTGCCGCGACGTTTTCCCCGACTGGACGCCGCTCCCTTGCGCGTCGTTTGAGGATGCGTTTGCTGCGATCATCGATGGCACCGCAAGCCTCGGCATGATCCCGATCGAGAATTCGCTGGCGGGCCGCGTGGCCGATATCCACCATTTTCTGCCGCAATCAGGTTTGCACATTATTGGCGAGTATTTTCTGCCCATACATTTCCAGCTTTTGGCGGTTAATGGCACCAAGATTGAAGAGTTGAAAAGCGTGCATAGCCATGTGCATGCTCTGGGGCAGTGCCGTAAAATCATCCGGAAATTGGGCGTAAAGCCGGTGATTGCGGGCGATACCGCCGGATCAGCCCGCGAAGTTGCAGAATGGAACGACAAAAGCCGCGCCTCGTTGGCAACCGCTTTGGCCGGACAGATTTATGGGCTTGAGACGCTGGCCGAGAATGTCGAGGATTCAGAGGACAACACGACGCGGTTTATCGTGCTGTCGAAAGAGCCGAAATGGGCGCCGGCCAATCATGGCCCCACCGTCACGACGTTTTTGTTCCGCGTGCGCAACGTACCGGCAGCGCTTTATAAAGCCTTGGGCGGCTTTGCGACCAATGGCGTCAATATGACGAAGCTAGAGAGCTATATGGTGGATGGCTCGTTCTCGGCGACGCAATTCTTGGCCGATGTAGACGGGCATCCGGATGATGCCAGTCTCAAGCTGGCTTTGGAAGAGTTGGCGTTTTTCTCGCGCGAGGTAAAAATTTTGGGGGTTTATCCGTCGCATCCGTATCGCGCTAAGGCGATGGGGTGAGGTGTGCTCAAGCCCTTCTCCCTGAGGGAGAAGGTGTCGCGGGACGCGACGGATGAGGGGCTGATGGCGGCCAGAGAGCGCGGCGCGGTTGAGCTTCATTTGGTTATGCTTAGAACCTCATCCGCCTGCTCCGTAGGCACCTTCTCCTTCAAGGAGAAGGAAGGGCTAGCGCGCTAAGGACTACAAAACAATTTCTGTATGGAAAAATTTGTGATAATGTATGGATAATGGGGCTGAGAATAGAGGTTGTCATGACCCTTCAAATTCGAGACGAAAGAGCTGATCGGATGGCGCGCGAATTGGCGAACCGCTTGCATACCACCAAGACGGATGTTGTCATTCGCTCCCTTGAAGAAATGTTGAAAGTTGAGAATAGCAAGCTCACGGTTCAGGATCATATTAAACGGATTGCCGAAGAGTTTCATCGCCGCTCACCTGGTAATGGACGGGATTTAACCAAAGACGAGATCGACTCACTTTGGGGCCATGACGATTAATGTTTATTGATACGTCCGCCATTATTGCCATTATCAAGGACGAGCACGAGGCTGAATATTTTTCTAGCCTGCTAGCCTCGGCAAATAATGTTTATACATCGCCGATTGTTCTCCTTGAAGCAACGATGCGACTTTCCTCTATCTTCAGGATAGAGCCTGACATCGTTACTACATTGCTCGACGAGTTCGTAAGTCGCACGCGAATTGAAATTGTATCGGTAGATAGAGAGATGGGTCGTCTGGCGGCTAAAGCTTTTGCTCACCATGGTAAAGGAAGGCATCCGGCGGGGTTGAATTTTGGAGATTGCCTGTCTTACGCGGCTGCAAAAGCGCTTAAGGCACCTCTCTTATTTAAGGGTAATGATTTTGCTTTAACGGATATTGAGCGGGTGCGTTAAAGCCTCGTCACTTCGTCCCGTACATCCTATCCCCCGCATCGCCCAAGCCCGGCACGATATAGCCGTGATCGTTCAGATGGCTGTCGATGGCGGCGGTCCAGATATGGACATCGGGGTGGGCTTCGGTGAATTTTTTGATGCCTTCGGGGGCTGCCAGCAGGCAGACGAAGCGTAAATCCGTGACGCCGCGGCTTTTGAGGCGGTCTACGGCGGCAATCGCTGAATTGGCGGTGGCGAGCATCGGGTCGAGCACCAGCACCAGACGCTCGGACACATCGCTTGGCGCTTTGAAGTAATATTCAACCGCTGTTAGCGTTTCCGGATCGCGATAAAGCCCGATATGGGCGACCCGGGCGGAAGGCACGAGGCTGAGCATGCCATCGAGAAAGCCGACGCCTGCGCGCAAGATGGGGGCGAGCACCAGCTTTTTACCGGCAATCATCGGCTGCATGGTTTTCTCGAGCGGGGTTTCCACTTCGACCATCTCTAAGGGGAGATCGCGCGTCACCTCATAGGCGAGCAACATGCCGATTTCGTTCAGCAATTGGCGAAAATTCGTCGTCGAGCGGTTTTTATCGCGCATCAAAGTGAGCTTGTGTTGCACGAGCGGGTGATTGACGACGGTTACGCCTTGCATGGAAACCTCACGAGTTTAATTTGGAGTGAGAGTTTAGGCCCGATACGGGCCGCTGACGATCCGCAATTGCCGCGAGAGGATGCGGCAAAGGGTGTTTTCCACGTAAATTGTGCGGAATGCGGCGGGATCAGCAGCATCATCGTCCTTGCGAGCGAAGGCGAAGCAATCTACCGTGTCTCATGTCAACGCCGGATTGAACACTTTTTGAGAATGTATCATGGCGTTGAGCGTTGTGATGAGCTTTCGGAGCACAGCGATGAGGGCTACTTTGTGAGGCTTTCCGCTGGCTCTTAGTCGG
>CAIUPE010000063.1 GCA_903900975.1 uncultured Hyphomicrobiales bacterium
GATTTCTTCAGGCGTCATGGCGGCTTTCTCTAGCCCTTCCGTTTGTCGCGGGAAAGCATTATCGAGAAGTCATGAACGATGATACGCCCAAAAAGCCCGGTCTGATCTCCCGCCTGTTCGGCGGCGGTGCCGCTGCGCCCGCGACTGAGGCGCCCAAACTGAACTGGTGGCAGCGGCTTAAAAGTGGGCTCGCCCGCTCCTCCTCCTCGATCGGCCAGGGAATTACGGACCTCTTCACCAAGCGGCGGCTGGATGATGACACGCTGCAGGATTTCGAGGACGTGCTGATCCGCGCCGATCTCGGCCTTCCAGTCGCAAGCCGCATCGTCGAAGCCGTTGGTAAAGGCCGCTATGGCAAGGAGATCGAGGGCGAGGAAGTCAAAGCCATTTTGGCGGCGGAAGTGACAAAGACGCTGACACCCGTCGCAAAGCCCCTCGTGATCGACGAGACAAAAAAGCCATTTGTGATTTTAATGGTCGGCGTCAACGGTTCCGGCAAAACGACGACCATTGGCAAGCTGGCGGCTAAATTTTCAGCCGAAGGGCGCAAGGTGATGCTGGCAGCGGGAGATACTTTCCGTGCGGCGGCCATCGAGCAACTCCAAGTGTGGGGCACACGCGTTGGCGCGCCCGTGATCACGCGCCCGCAAGGCTCGGATGCTTCCGGCCTCGTCTTTGATGCGCTTGATCAGGCGAGCGCTGCGGGGAACGATGTGTTGTTGATTGATACCGCAGGGCGTTTGCAGAACCGAACCGAATTGATGGCGGAACTCGAAAAAACCATCCGCGTCATCAAGAAGAAAGACGAAACGGCGCCGCACGCCACCTTGCTGGTGCTTGACGCTACCGTTGGACAAAACGCGCTCAGCCAAGTCGAGATTTTCGGCAAAATGGCAGGCGTAACGGGCCTTGTGATGACGAAGCTCGATGGCACCGCCCGCGGCGGCATTTTGGTGGCGTTAGCCGAGAAATTTGGATTACCCGTGCATTTTATCGGCGTTGGCGAAGCGGTGGATGATTTGGAACCGTTTAATGCAGATGAGTTCGGGCGGGCGATTGCGGGGTTGGAGTGAGATTTACGAAAATTTATCTTTCGCCGAAGCATAAAAATAATATTATTGATGGTGAAGGACAGGAAGGGCAAGGCGCAAAATGAAAGGGTCGCCAATAGTTGGCATTACGCCGGCGGTTTTGAAATGGGCGCGTGAAAGCGCGAACGTGTCTATTTTTGATGTTGCGGATATTCTTAAAAAGCCGGTTGATGTTATACAAGGTTGGGAAAGTGGCAAAAACACGCCAACCTACTCTCAATTAGAAAAATTAGCCTATGACGTTTATAAAAGGCCGCTAGCAATTTTCTTTATGCCGTCAGCGCCAGACGAGCCAAAGCCCACGGCAGAGTTCCGGTCTCTACCTGATACCGATTTAAAGCATCTTTCGCGTCAAACGACCCTGCTGATTCGAAAAGCAAGGGCATTTCAGATGGCGCTAGTAGAGCTTTATGGTGAGCGAAACCCCGTTGCTGCGCCAATTTGGAAGCGTATTCAAGTCAATAATCAGTCCGAATTACATCAATTAGCGCGTCAAATTCGTGAAGTGCTTAGCGTTAGTGTCGAAAACATTGCGCAAAGGCCCGATGATGATGCGGCGCTAAAAATTTGGCGCCGCGCGATTGAAGCGCAAGGAATACATATTTTCAAAGATTCGTTCAAACAAAAGGAACTCTCTGGTTTCTGTCTAAGGCATCCGGAGTTTCCTGTCATTTTGATTAACAATAGCACCACCAGAACGCGTCAGATCTTCAGTCTTCTGCATGAATTAGCTCATCTATTATGTAATCGGAGCGGGATCAGCCGGTTCGATAATCAAGGCATTGAGGAGTTACCAAAAACGGATCGCGATATTGAAAAATTCTGTAATGCCCTTGCGGCCGAGATTTTGGTGCCATCAGAGTATTTTGATTTATCAACGCTTGGTTTTGATCCAATTCATGCCAAAGACGAAGATTTCGTGAAATTGGCAGACCGTTTTCATGTCAGTAGAAGCGTAATTTTGCGACGCTTTGTTGATCGCGGACTAGTTTCAATGTCGTTTTATCTTGATAAAGACAGAGAATGGACTGAGCAAATTAAAGCAACGCGTGATGGTGGCGGCGGTAGCTATTACAACACGAAAGGTGTCTACCTAAGTGAGCAATTTCTGCGTGAGGTCGTTTCCCGATATTCTCGCCGAATGATATCAAAAGCTGAGGCGTCCGATCTCATCGGAGAAAAATCACGAAATTTTGATCGTTTTGAAGATATGGTGCTGCGAGGATTTGCGGCATGATTTATGTTTTTGATAGCAACTCCTTTTCTGAAATGAGCCCTTATTTTCCAGATATATTTCCTGCTTTTTGGGCCAAATTTGAGCTAGCTTTGGCAAATGGCGAAATTTTGTCGACCCGAGAAGTACTCTTAGAGTTAACTGATGGCCCTCAAAATCATATTCTTGAGTGGTGCAATAATAATAAATCCATTTTTGAAGTGCCAAATAACGCAGAATTGGAGTTCGTAAATAAAATTTTTTCAATAAATCACTTTCGGCAATTGATTAGCAATAAAAGCATTCTAAGGGGAACGCCAGTTGCTGATCCGTTTGTGATTGCACGAGCTGCAATCTTAAGCGGTACCGTCGTAAGCGAAGAGAGTTACAAGCCAAACGCTTCCAAAATTCCAAATTTATGTCAGCATTTTGGAATTCGTTGTATTAAGTTAGGCGATTTCCTACGTGAAAATGGTTGGGCTTTTTAAACGTTGACCTTCTCATCCTCCCCGCTCCCAACCGCATACACCCCCTCAGCGCCGATGCCATCTTCCAACATCAACCTTGCCCGCGCCCTTAGCTTTTCAGTTTCACTTTTCAACTGCCCGCAAGCCGCCAAAATATCGCGCCCTCTCGGCGTGCGGACGGGCGATGCGTAGCCCGCACGAAACACAACATCCGAGAATTCTTCGATCCGGCCCCAATCCGAGCATTTGTATTTGGTGCCGGGCCAAGGGTTGAACGGAATGAGGTTGATCTTGGCCGGAATACCGTTGAGCAAGCGCACCAATTCGCGGGCATCTTTCAGACTGTCATTCACGCCATCGAGCATCACATATTCAAAGGTGATGCGGCGGGCGTTGGAAACGCCCGGATAGTTCCGGCAGGCATCTAGGAGTTGTGCGATCGGATATTTCTTGTTCAGCGGTACCAATTCATTGCGCAACTCATCGCGCACCGCGTGCAGCGAGATGGCGAGCATGGAGCCGATCTCGTCGCCTGCCCGCTCGATCATCGGCACAACGCCGGAGGTGGAGAGCGTGATGCGGCGGCGGGAGAGCGAGAGGCCTTCGCCATCGGTGACGACGGCCATCGCGTCTCGAACATGCTCGAAATTATAGAGCGGTTCGCCCATGCCCATCAGCACGACATTGGATACCGCGCGCTCGGCATCGGGCACCAAGCCATCGGTGGGGCGGGCGGCACCGGGCCAATCGCCCAGACGGTCGCGCGCAATCATCACTTGAGCGACGATTTCGGCTGCAGTGAGGTTACGCACCAAACGCTGCGTGCCCGTATGGCAGAAGGAGCAGGTCAGCGTGCAGCCGACTTGGGATGAGATGCAGAGCGTGCCGCGGTCTGATTCGGGGATATAGACCGTCTCGATTTCCGCGCCTTTGTCATGGGCGCTGACGGGCGGCATCCGGATCAGCCATTTGCGGGTGCCATCAACCGAGATTTGTTCGGAGACGATTTCGGGACGATCAAGCGTGAAATGGTGCGCCAGCGTGCCGCGCAGCTCTTTGGAAAC
>CAIUPE010000064.1 GCA_903900975.1 uncultured Hyphomicrobiales bacterium
GAAATTATTCGCTAAACCGGCTCAATTCTAAGTGGAAATCAACAGTCAGGCAAATGTTAGTGGTTTTGTTCGCAAATGGCGCGCCCGGAACGATTCGAACGTCCGACCCTCAGATTCGTAGTCTGATGCTCTATCCAGCTGAGCTACGGGCGCCAGAGGTTTCACAATTTGCGTAAACCGCCGATGAACGTGTCCATATCCTCTCGCGCGGCAGACTGCAACCCTCTTCACAATAATTATGTCACGAAGATCAAAATCAATTATGTCAGTTTGTTGAAGGTTGGGCGTGAGTTAGAATTGACTTTCACGGTCCTATCCGTCATTAACCGCGCTGACTTTAATCATCCCATAGTTTTGTCGGGGTGCTCCGGAGGCATAAAGCCTTGGAGATTACGACAAAGCGTTTCGTCGTAAAAGCTCACGGCTTCGGACGAAACCCTAGATAGAAGACTGGAGACTGACCGTGAAGCGGACTTTTCAACCGAGCAAGCTCGTTCGCAAGCGCCGTCATGGCTATCGCGCCCGCATGGCAACCAAGGGTGGCCGCAAGGTCATCGCAGCACGCCGCGCCCGTGGCCGGAAGCGCCTGTCGGCGTGATCGGACAGGCTCCCGAGGGCGGCGCGATGAAGGCGCACTCTGATCAGGGAGCTTTGGGCGGAAAGCGTTTGCAAGCCGAGCCGGGGAAAAAATCCTCCGTTTGGCTCACCCGCCGGCCTGAATTTCTTGCTGTCGCTAAAGGGCGCCGTCATCATGCGGCGCTTTTCACGATTCAAATGGCATCGCGCCAGGATGCAACCGGATTACCCCGGTTCGGGCTAACGGTTACCGCCAAGACCGGCAATTCTGTTGTGCGTAACCGCATCAAGCGGCGCCTGCGCGAAGCCATCCGCAGCAAAGCACGTCTTGTAGCTTTCGCCGGCACAGACTATGTCCTCATTGGTCGTCGGGGCTTGCTCGATGCGCCATTCGAAACCATCATCTCCGAATTGGTGGACGGGATTTTAAGGCTTAAACCCCGTTCGTCGCCATCTCCAAAGCCATTACCGAGCAGTCATTAGGCCATGCAGGACACGAAGAACCTCATTCTCGCCGTAGCCCTTTCCGTGGCCGTTCTTGTCGGCTGGCAATATTTCTTCGGCATGCCGCTCCTGGAGCAGAAAAAACAGGCCGAAATTGCTGCGATGTCGCCCAATCAGGCGCAACAGACGCCTGCAGCCTCGTCGGCAACCGTAACCCCGCCAGCGGGCCAACCTGCCACAACGGCGTTTGCCACCCGCGAGGAAGCGCTAGCCGCTGGTCCGCGCGTTGCCATTGATACGCCAAAGCTAAAAGGCTCGCTGGCGTTAACGGGTGGCGACATCGACGACGTATCGTTTAAGGCCTATCGCGAGACGGTTGATCCAACCTCCTCCAACATCGTGCTGTTTTCGCCGGACCGGACGCCAAACGCTTATTTCGCGCGGTTCTTCTGGCTGGCAGCACCAGGCACTAAGATTGATTTGCCGTCCTCCTCCACCCTGTGGAAGGCCGATGGCACGGTGCTCACCGATAAGCAGCCTCTGACGCTGAATTGGAGCAATGGCCAAGGTTTCACCTTCAAACGCGTCATTGCGGTTGATGATGGCTATATGTTCACCGTCACCGACTCGGTTGAAGCCACCGGCACCGCTGAAGCGGGCTTGATCCCTTATGGTGGCATTGAGCGCTTCAATAAGCCGAAAGTCGTCGGTACCTATGTGCTGCATGAAGGTTTTGTCGGCTTTATGGGCGAGCAAGGTCTGGCCGAGCTTACCTATGACAAGGCCGACAAGGCCGATCCTTTGCAGGGTGTTTCCGGCAAGGGCACGCAATATAAGGCCGCAACGGGCGGCTTTGCGGGTATTACGGACAAATATTGGGCCGCAGCGCTCATTCCGGATCAGGCAACACCTTATGATGCCGTGTTCCGCAGCATTGACGGGCCAATCAAGGTCTATCAGGTCGATATGACGGAGCCGGCTTTGACGGTTGCCCCCGGTGCGCCAGCACAGTCGGTTAAGCGTCTGTTTGTGGGTGCCAAGGAAGTCAAGACGGTTGATGGCTATGCCGATGGCTTGGGCATCAAGCGTTTTGATCTGTTGATTGATTGGGGCTGGTTCTATTTCTTCACCAAGCCGCTCTTCAAGATGATGGAGTTTTTCTATCACTGGACCGGCAATTTCGGCTTTGCGATCTTGATCGTGACTGTTTTGGTGAAAGCCGCCTTCTTCCCGCTCGCCAATAAGAGCTATGCTTCGATGGCGAAGATGAAGGCCGTACAGCCGCAAATGACGCTGATCCGCGAACGTTTTGCCGATGACAAGGTGAAGCAGCAGCAGGAATTAATGGAGCTCTACAAGAAGGAAAAGATCAACCCGATCGCCGGTTGCTGGCCGATGTTGATCCAGATTCCGGTCTTTTTCTCGCTCTATAAAGTGCTGTATGTGACCATCGAAATGCGGCACGCGCCATTTATCGGCTGGATTCACGATCTGGCATCACCCGATCCGACCTCCGTCTTCACCCTTTTCGGCCTTATCCCATGGAACCCGCCAAGCATGCTGATGCTCGGCATCTGGCCACTGATCATGGGCGTGACAATGTTCGTACAGATGAAAATGAACCCAGCGCCGGCGGATCCCGTGCAGCAAGCCATGTTCTCGTGGATGCCCGTGATGTTCACCTTCATGCTAGGCTCATTCCCGGCCGGATTGGTGATTTACTGGTCCTGGAACAACACATTGTCGGTTTCTCAGCAATATCTCATCATGCGCCGTCATGGTGTGAAAGTAGAGCTATGGGATAATCTCAACAAAACGTTCAGCGGGCTTCTCCGCAAGCGTTCGTAACGCGTCCCAAGAAAAGTAGCTGTCATGAACGCCGCCGATCCAGATGAACTGTTTGAACGCGGCCGCAAGCTCTTTGCAGGTCCGTGCGAGTTTATCTGGGCGGCGTCCAAAATTGACGGCTTGCCGCCAATGGGTCCGGCGGAGATCGCCTTTGCCGGTCGTTCCAATGTCGGCAAATCTTCGCTGCTGAACGCGCTGACGGGCCGCAACGCGTTGGCCCGTACCTCGAACACGCCGGGGCGCACGCAACAGCTTAATTTCTTCGCCTTGGGCATTCCGGGGCAGGAAAAGCTCCGGCTGGTCGATATGCCGGGCTATGGCTATGCCAAAGTGTCGAAAGAGAAAATCTCGACCTGGACAAAGCTGATGCATGCCTATCTGCAAGGTCGCGCACCTTTGATGCGGGTGTTCGTGCTGGTCGATGGCCGCCACGGGTTAAAGCCGCCCGATATCGAAATGTTCGATCTCTTGGACGCCACCGCGATGCCCTATCAGGTCGTATTGACCAAAAAAGACGAAGTCAAAAAATCCGAAATCGAGATGCGGATCGAGAGCGTCAAAGCGGGTCTCATCAAACGTCCGGCCGCCAATCCGGAAGTTCTATTCACCTCGTCGGAGACGGGGGAGGGCATGGGCGAATTGCGCGAGGGCATCATGCGCTTGCTCGTCGAGCGCGGCGTCGACGCCTGATGGTGACGCTTGAGCGCGCTTTTATCGTCCTTGCGGGACTTTATGGCGCATCGGGCGTTGGTTTGGCAGCGGCTGCCGCCCATCTTGCTCCTAGCTCCTCGTTGGATTCCGCAGCGCTCATGGCACTCGTTCACGCCCTCGCAATGCTCGCAACTCTGGCGGCTATTCATAGCGGCGTGCTCAACCGTCGGTTTGGCCTCATCGGCCTTGTCTGTTTTGCGCTCGGCGTGGCCTTGTTTTCGGGCGATATCACCATCCGCGTCTTTGCTGGTCATCCGCTGTTTCCCATGGCAGCGCCGTCAGGCGGCGTGGTTTTGATCGGCGGCTGGCTTATTCTGGCGCTTTCCGGCTTTGTCGCACGCCCGTCGCGCTGACACTTTACCGTAAAATAGCCGCGACAGAATCGTCCCGATGGGATAAAAGGCGCGGGAATTGACGTATCTAACGATATAAAAGGGCAGCGATGACCAAAGCCAATCCGCACGAACAAGCCGAACTTCTGGTCCGCGCACTGCCCCATATGCTGCGCTATGATGATGCCACCGTCGTCGTAAAATATGGCGGCCACGCCATGGGCGACGAGCAAATGGCGCGCGATTTTGCCCGTGACATGATTTTGCTGGAACAATCAGGCGTTAATCCAGTGGTCGTCCATGGCGGCGGCCCGCAGATCGGCGCGATGCTGGCTCGCCTCAACATCAAGAGCGAATTTGCCGCTGGCCTGCGCGTTACCGATAAAGCGACGATGGATGTCGTCGAAATGGTGCTGGCAGGATTAATCAACAAGCAGATCGTCGGCTTCATCAACAATGAAGGCGGCCGTGCCATCGGATTGTGCGGCAAAGACGGCAATATGGTGACCGCCACTAAAGTCACCCGCACGGTGGTGGATGATTCCACCAATCTCGAAACCGAAGTCGATTTAGGCTTTGTCGGCGAGCCTGCCAGCGTTGATAGCCGCGTGCTGGAAGCGCTCTTAGGCCGCGAGCTGATCCCCGTTTTAGCGCCCGTCTGCAACGGCGTCGACGGCCAGACCTATAATGTGAACGCCGATACGTTTGCAGGCGCCATCGCCGGCTCGCTCAAAGCCAAGCGTTTGCTGCTGCTGACCGATGTTCCTGGCGTTTTGGACAAAAACAAGAACCTCATTCCGGAACTGACGGTGGCAAAGATCCACGAACTCATCGCGGATGGCACCATCACCGGCGGGATGATCCCGAAGGTCGAAACCTGCATCTATGCGCTCGAGCAGGGCGTGGAAGGTGTCGTGATTTTGGATGGCAAGGTACCACACGCCGTGTTGCTGGAATTGCTGACCGATCTTGGCGCAGGAACCTTGATTACACGGTGAGCGATCCAACAGCCCTTACGGTTCAAAAAGCCTTTGCCGGTGTGAATGTCTGGATTTTCGATCTGGACAACACGCTCTATCCACCCGAATCCGCGCTTTGGCCGCAGGTCGACCAACGCATTACGCTGTTTTTGGGCGATATGTTCGGCATTGACGGGCTCTCCGCCCGCGCGCTGCAAAAATATTATTATCAGAAATACGGCACCACGCTGAAAGGTCTGATGGAACAATACGGCATGAAGCCGGATGAGTTCCTCTCCTTTGCGCATGATATCGATGTCTCTGCCTTGGCCCCCGATCCCGCATTGGGCGCAGCGATTGAAGCCTTGCCGGGCCGCAAATTGATCCTCACCAACGGATCGGAAGCCCATGCCCGCAATGTCGCAGGCAAGCTCGGCATTATCGACAAATTCGAAGCAGTTTTTGACATTGTGGCCGCCGATTTCATTCCAAAACCGGAAGAGGCCACTTACGTCAAATTCCTCGATCAATACCAGATTGACCCATCGCGCGCCGCAATGTTCGAGGATTTAGCCAAGAACCTCGTCGTGCCCTACCAGCTCGGCATGCGCACCGTGCTAATTTTGCCCAAAGCGTTCGATACCTATCGCGAAGCCTCCGAGCAGATGGATATTGATGCGCCCTATATCCATTTCAAGACGAAGGATCTCGCAGCGTTTTTGCGCGACCTGGTGTGAATTTTTTCCGTCATTGCGAGCGAACGCGAAGCAACCCAGTGGATGATTAAAGAAAGAGTGCATCGGCAACACCGCGCTTTTTTACGCTCTGCTAGCTGGGTTGTACGTCTCCTCTTCTATCTTCCTCGGGTGAACTATGGAAGACTAGGGGGCAGGATGACGAGATCGTTGCTGGGTGGAGCGTAAGCTCGCAAGCAATCTTGATCCGTCATCCTGCCTGACGGTCTTGAGCACGAACGGTAGGAAGGGCTCACGCCCCGAGTTTACAATCCCGTGCCAGAGGAC
>CAIUPE010000065.1 GCA_903900975.1 uncultured Hyphomicrobiales bacterium
CCGGGCGGCCATTCGCCGGATAAAATCTTTTCTTCGATTTCAGCAAGAATGCGTTGATGCAGCGATGAGGAAGGAATTGGAATAAGTTCGGACGCCGGATCCAAAATTTTGACCGCTTTTTTCGTCACGTCTTAGGCGTTCCTCTTCTTGATTTTCCGGCACTCTCGCCCGATCCTAGGCAATATTCAACCTCGATTAGCGTGAAAACGTGAAGATTGTATCTAATCCCCGTTAAACCCCGTTTTGAAACCCGCGCATAACCGCCATAAACCGTTGAGCAATGCGCTCACGATCATGATGCAGCCCATTGGAAACGCATTTTTTCCCCTGCGACCAGACACAATCAATCAGCGCATTACCTGCATGAAACACAAAACTGTCGATGATGTGATCGCCATCGCGCCCGGCGAGCGAAACATGGTTGGCGTTGAGCGTGATAAAATCCGCTCCGGCCCCCACTGTCAGCCCCGCCTGTTTAAGCCCCAAGGCGGCAGTTCCACCCTCCACCGCACCATTGAACAAAGCCACGCCATTGGATTGACCGGGATTGGCCAGAACATTGCGGCGCTGATGCTGCAGCCTTTGTGAATATTCAAGCTGGCGTAACTCATCGGCGACGCCAATTTGCACATTGGAATCAGAGCCCACGCCAAACCGGCCACCCGCCTTTAAAAACGCCTCAGCTGGAAAAATGCCGTCGCCAAGATTAGCCTCGGTGATCGGACATAGCCCCGCAATGGCCCCGCTTTTCGCCATATTCTCGGTCTCGGTGGCCGACATATGGGTGGCGTGAATCAGGCACCAGCGTTCATTCACCGGCAGATGGTCGAGCAACCATTCCACAGGGCGACGCCCGCTCCATTGCTGGCAATCGTCCACCTCTTTCATCTGCTCCGCGATGTGAATATGCACCGGGCCATTTGGGGCCATTACCATCAGCGCTGCCAATTCATCGGGCGTTGCCGCGCGCAGGCTATGTGGCGCTATACCTAAAATGGCGCCATCCAGCGGAGATATGGCTTCAGCCGCTCCCGTTAGCAGGCGTTTGTAGCCATCCAGATCATGGATGAAGCGGCGTTGTCCGCTATGCGGCTCGGAGCCACCAAAGCCGGAATGGGCATAAAATACAGGGAGCAGGGTAAGGCCAATGCCGGTTTCATTCGAAGCCGAAGCAATTCGGGCGGCCATTTCGGCAGGGTTGGTGTATGGCCTGCCATCGGTGTTGTGGTGCAAATAATGGAACTCGCCAACGCGGGTAAATCCGGCCTCCAGCATTTCAACATACAGCTGTGCTGCCACAGCTTCCATCTCGTCAGGATTCATCGCTAGCGCAAAGCCATACATCACCTCGCGCCAGCTCCAGAAACTATCGGCGGTGGGGCCGCGGCGCTCCGCAAGGCCTGCCATACCGCGTTGGAAAGCGTGGCTATGCAGATTGGGCATGCCGGGCAGGAGAATAGCGTGGCGCTCATCCTGCTCTTTCGCCGGAACGCCGATCTCAATCGATTGAATCGTGTTCCCCGACAAGGTCAGCCTTACATCGCGCTGCCAGCCATCGGGCAGTAACGCTTTGGTCGAATGAATGCTTGCCATTGGTCGCTCCCGCTTCCCTTGTAACACGATTTTTTTGCCGATTTCGGGCCTTGCAATTCGCTTTATTATGTCTATACATTAAAGATAACGGTAAGACAAACCCGATTTTCAAATGGGAGGCCCTTTGAATGGCTAGCGAAGGCAATTTCCACATAGCTAGCGATCGTCTTTGGCGAAACGCTAAGCTTGTGACGCTTGCAGCCGATGATGGTGGCCTCGGGATCATAGAGGCTGGCGCTGTCGCTTCGCTAAAGGGTCAAATTGTCTATGCGGGGCCCGAGAAAGATATGCCCGCTTCGCTTTCAAACGGCGCTGACATCATCAATTGCGAAGGGCGTGTTATTACGCCAGGTCTGATTGACTGCCACACGCATCTCGTACACGCGGGCAATAGAGCGCATGAATTCGAGTTGCGTCTTAAAGGGGCGTCATATGAGGAGATTGCTCGCGCTGGCGGTGGTATCGCGTCTTCCGTCAAGGCGCTTCGTGCGGCGAGCGAGAATGATTTAATTGAGGAAACGCTGCCGCGTCTGGATGCGCTCATGGCGGAAGGCGTCACCACCATCGAGATCAAATCGGGCTATGGGCTGGATCGCGAGAACGAGATCAAATTGCTTCGCGCGGCGCGCCGTTTGGCTAAAGAGCGTAATGTCACGGTCCGAACCACATTTTTGGGCGCGCATGCCTTACCGCCTGAAGCGATGGGCGACAAAACCGCCTATATCGACACCGTGATCAACGACATGTTGCCCGCGATTGCCGCCGCTAATTTGGCCGATGCGGTGGATGGATTTTGCGAGGGCATCGCGTTTTCGGTTGATGAAATGGCGCGCGTGTTTGATGCCGCCCATGCTCATGGTTTACCGGTCAAACTCCATGCCGATCAATTGTCGAACCTGCATGGTGCAGCCCTTGCCGCGCGCTATGGTGCGCTCTCGGCTGATCATGTTGAATATACGGATGAGGCGGGTGCCGCAGCGATGGCCAAAGCAGGCACCGTCGCCGTCATCTTGCCGGGTGCGTTCTATTTTATCCGCGAGACGCAAAAGCCGCCGATCGATCTTTTCCGTAGCCATGGCGTGAAGATGGCGTTGGCCACCGATTGCAATCCCGGAACGGCGCCGCTCACCTCCCTGCTTCTCACCATGAACATGTGCGCAACGCTTTTCCGCATGACGGTTGATGAATGCATCGCAGGCGTCACGCGAGAGGCCGCCCGCGCCCTCGGTATGCTCGATCATGTCGGCACACTTGAGGTCGGCAAGCAGTGCGACTTAGCCGTTTGGGATGTCGAGCGTCCTGCCGAGCTTGTTTACCGCATGGGCTTTAATCCGCTCCATGCCCGCATCTGGAGAGGCCAATGACAACGCTAAATTTAAAGCCTGGTAATGCGAGCCTTGCCGATTGGCGCGCCATCTATCGCGGTGCCATTCCGGAGCTCGATGCGCAATGTTGGCCGTTGGTTGAAAAAAGTGCCCAAGTGGTTGCCAATATCGTTGCCAAAGGCGAGCCGGTTTACGGCATCAATACCGGCTTCGGAAAACTCGCAAGTGTAAAAATTGAGGCTGCCGACCTTGAAACGCTACAGCGTAACATCGTCTTGTCGCATGCAGCGGGGGTAGGCGAGCCTTCGCCTGTCGCGATTATTCGACTGATGATGGCGTTGAAACTCGCGAGCCTCGCGCAAGGTGCATCGGGTGTTCGGCCTCAAACGTTGAAATTTCTTTCAACGATGCTGGCTGAAGGCATTATCCCTGTCGTGCCATGCCAAGGCTCGGTCGGTGCCTCGGGCGATCTGGCGCCGCTTTCGCACATGACGGCGGTGATGATCGGCGTTGGTGAAGCCATCACCGCCAAAGGCCGCCTTCCTGCGAAAGAAGCCTTGGCGCTCGCGGCGCTCACGCCCCTTACGCTTGGCGCGAAAGAAGGCTTGGCGCTTCTAAATGGCACGCAGTTCTCAACCGCCAATGCCTTGGCTGGATTGTTTGAAGCCGAAATTCTCTTTCAATCGGCGCTGGTTACGGGGGCGCTGTCAACCGATGCCGCCCGTGGTTCAGACGCGCCGTTTGATCCCCGCATTCATGCCCTTCGTAAACATCGCGGCCAGATCGAGGCTGCCGATGCGTTGCGTGCGTTAATGGCGGGAAGCGCTATTCGTGCATCGCATCTTGTTGGCGATGATCGTGTGCAAGATCCCTATTGCTTGCGCTGCCAACCCCAGGTGATGGGAGCAGCGCTTGATATTTTACGCCAAGCCGCATCGGTACTTGAAACCGAGGCCAATGGCGTATCCGATAATCCGTTGATTTTCACCGATACGGGTGAAGCGCTTTCGGGTGGAAATTTCCATGCGGAGCCGGTGGCGTTTGCGGCTGATATCATGGCGCTCGCGGTGTGTGAAATCGGTTCCCTTTCCGAGCGACGCATCGCAATGCTGGTTGACCCCGCCCTTTCAGGTATGCCCGCATTTTTAACGCCTAAGCCGGGCCTCAATTCAGGCTTCATGATCCCGCAAGTGACCGCTGCCGCTCTGGTGTCCGAGAACAAACAACGGGCCTATCCGGCAAGCGTTGATTCCATCCCGACGTCAGCCAATCAGGAAGATCACGTCTCCATGGCGGCACATGGAGCGCGGCGGCTTTTGCCGATGATTGAAAATGCTTGCGGTGTGATTGGCATTGAACTTTTGGCCGCGGTTCAGGGTTGCGATTTTCACCACCCTTTGAGCTCCAGCGCACCGCTTGAAGCGGTGCGTGAATTGGTACGCGCATCCGTGCCGCATCTCGATGATGATCGGCATTTTCATCCCGATATGGAAAAGGCCATCGCACTCGTGACGTCGGGTGCCCTCGTTTCGGCCTTAAAAGCCGTACCCTTGCCCAGTCTCGTGGGGGCGTCATGATTTCCGCGCCATGGCTTGAAATAGCCCGTGGTGATGCGCCACTCTTGGTCAGCATCCCGCACACCGGTCTCGATCTGGCCGGGATGGAAGGCAAGCTTGTTTCGACGTGGCTCGCGCGGCGGGATGCCGATTGGCATATCGAGCGGCTGTATGATTTCGCCCGTGAGCTTGACGCCACCATCGTCCGAACAGCGATCTCGCGCACCGTAATTGATGTGAACCGCGACCCTTCCGGAAACTCGCTCTATCCGGGTCAAGCGACAACCGAACTTTGTCCCACCACGACCTTTGATGGAGAACCGCTCTACCATGCGGACGATGAGCCAATGGCAGCCGACATTAGCGAGCGTCGTACACATTATTTTGATCCCTATCACGAGGCCTTGGCGAGCGAGATAAAGCGCCTTCGCAGCCAGCATCAGAGGATCGTCGTGTATGATTGTCATTCGATCCGCTCGGTGATTCCGCGCCTGTTTGAGGGCACCTTGCCGCATTTCAATATCGGCACCAATTCAGGCGCATCCTGTGCGCCTGAATTGACGGCTCGCATCGGGGCCATTTGTCAGGCAACCGACTATAGCCACATTTCGAATGGCCGGTTTAAAGGCGGCTATATTACCCGCAGCCTCGGCAGGCCTGATCAAGGCGTTCATGCGGTTCAAATGGAGCTTGCCTGCCGCGGCTATATTTCTGAGCCCTTGGGCATGGTTTCAGAGGATAATTGGCCGCCCGCCTATGATCCCACCTACGCTGCACCCATGCGTGCAGCACTTACCCAAATCCTGACTTCCGCCATTGATTTTACCAGCCCTTCTAAGGCTTGATTGAGGAGCTAATTTGATGACCCGTATCGACAACCAACGCGTGATCCGCGCCGCCCACGGTACCGAGCTTTCGGCCAAGAGCTGGCTCACTGAAGCCCCTCTTCGTATGTTGATGAATAATCTCGATCCCGGCGTTGCCGAGAAGCCGAGCGAGCTTGTCGTTTATGGCGGCATTGGCCGCGCTGCCCGCGATTGGGAAAGCTATGACCGGATTGTAGCGTCCCTTAAAACGCTCGAAGACGATCAGACCCTGTTGGTGCAATCGGGCAAGCCCGTGGGCGTGTTCCGCACCCACAAGGATGCGCCGCGCGTGCTTATCGCCAATTCCAATCTTGTGCCGCATTGGGGTACGTGGGAAAAATTCCATGAGCTCGATCGCAAGGGCCTCATGATGTATGGTCAGATGACGGCCGGATCATGGATCTATATCGGCTCGCAAGGCATCGTGCAGGGCACCTATGAAACCTTTGTCGAAATGGGCCGCCAGCATTACAACGGCGATCTGTCTGGCCGCTGGATTTTAACCGCCGGCCTGGGTGGCATGGGCGGCGCGCAGACCTTGGCAGCGACAATGGCGGGTGCCTCTTGCTTGGCCATTGAATGCCAACCGAGCCGCATCGAAATGCGCCTTAAAACCGGCTATGTCGATGTGCAGGCCAAAGACCTTGATGACGCGCTCGCGATCATCAACAAAGCCTGTGCCGAGAAAAAAGCCATCTCGGTTGCGCTTCTCGGAAACGCCGCCGAATTGCTGCCTGAAATGGTGCGTCGTGGTATCAAGCCTGATTGTGTAACCGACCAAACCTCGGCGCATGATCCGGTCAACGGTTATCTGCCCAAAGGCTGGACGTTGGCTGAGTGGGAAAAGCGCCGTGAAACGGATCCTAAAGGCGTTGCGGCGGAAGCCAAACACTCGATGCGCGACCATGTTCGCGCGATGCTTGATTTCCACAAAATGGGTATTCCAACGGTCGATTACGGCAATAATATCCGCCAGATGGCGCTCGAAGACGGCCTTGCCAACGCGTTTGATTTTCCGGGCTTTGTACCGGCCTACATCCGCCCGCTGTTTTGCCGTGGCATAGGCCCTTTCCGGTGGTGTGCGCTATCGGGTGATCCGGAAGATATTTACAAGACCGACGCCAAGGTGAAGGAATTACTGCCCGATAATAAACACCTGCATAATTGGCTCGACATGGCGCAAAAGCGGATCAAATTCCAAGGCCTGCCGGCACGCATTTGCTGGGTCGGTTTGGGGGATCGACACCGCCTCGGTCTCGCCTTTAACGAGATGGTTGCCAAGGGTGAATTGAAAGCCCCCATCGTGATTGGTCGTGACCATCTGGATTCAGGCTCAGTTGCATCGCCGAACCGTGAAACGGAATCAATGAAAGACGGCTCGGATGCGGTATCCGATTGGCCCTTGCTGAACGCGCTTTTGAATACAGCATCGGGCGCTACTTGGGTTTCGATCCATCATGGTGGCGGCGTCGGTATCGGCTATTCGCAACATGCGGGTATGGTGATCGTCGCCGATGGCACCGAAGATGCGGCGCGTCGTCTTGAGCGTGTATTGTGGAACGATCCTGCAAGCGGCGTCATGCGTCACGCGGATGCAGGCTATGAAAGCGCGATCGATTGCGCCCGCGAAAAGGGCCTTAATCTACCGGGCATTTTATAATGCCTCAAACGGCTAAAGCACGACCTCTCAACGGCATCCGCGTGCTCGATTTCACGCGGGTGCTGGCAGGGCCCTATTGCACGGCATTGCTAGCCGATCTCGGGGCCGACATCATCAAGGTCGAGCCACCGCAGGGCGATGATTATCGTCATATCGGCCCCTTTTATCAGGACGGTTCAAGCGCTCTGTTTGAATCGGTTAATCGCGGCAAACGCAGCATCATCCTCGATCTAGCCAATCCCGATCACCGCGCTATCGCTGAGACGCTGGCGAAAGGCGCCGATGTGGTGGTCGAGAATTTTCGTCCCGGTGTAGCCGACAAACTCGGCATTGGCGCACAAGTGCTGATGGCGCTTAATCCGCGTCTGGTTTACGCTAGCATTTCAGGCTTTGGTCAGGACGGGCCGAATGCATTGCGTCCGGCTTACGACATCATCGTGCAAGCGATGAGCGGTATCATGGCGGTGACGGGTGATCCCGCAGGCTCTCCAACCTTGATCGGCGAGTCGATTGGCGATGTAGTGGCCGGTCTTTTCGGCTCATGGTCCATTCTTGCCGCCCTTGTCGAGCGGGACCGCACCGGCAAAGGCCGGCATCTCGATATCGCGATGCTGGATTCGATGATGGCCTTGCAACCGATTGTCCTGTCGCGTTTCATCGCATCCGGCACGGCACCCCAACGCGTCGGCAATCGCCACGCACTATCTGCGCCCTTTGGTGCTTTTTCGGCGAGTGATGGCGAGTTTGTTCTAGCCGTCCTAAACGACAAATTATTTGGCACCTTGGCCAATTTGATTGAACAACCGGAGCTTGTTTCCGATCCACGCTTTTTGACCGATGCGCTGCGCCTTTCTCATGAAGGTGAGTTGCGTGCCGCGATTGAAAAATGGTCCCGCGCGAGAATGGCCTCTGAAGCCGTGGCGTTGTTGATTGCAGCAGGTGTTCCAGCCGCCGAAGTGATGGATACGGCACAGGCGCTCGCCTCCGATCAAGCGAAGGCGCGGCCTGTTCTGCAAACCGTCGATCACCCGGCCTTGGGTGCCCTGCAGGTGCCCGAACAACCGGTGCGTTTCAAAGGCGCGTCGCGTGGTGGTTTGGATGCTGCACCGCGCCTTGGCAATGAGACCGACGCCATTCTTCATGACCCCTCAAACGCTTGGAAATAGTCCGATGGCCGATGCCTCCTTCGATCTTGACCATGATATTGTCAGCGCGATTCAAATCTTCAGCACCGAGGTATTGGAGCCGTCAGCCGCAAAAATTGATGCTGAATCGATTTTCGCCATTTGCCATTTAAAGGCCTTGGCCGATATCGGTATTATGGGCCTTAATTTACCAGAAGCGTTTGGCGGTGCGGGGGTTAATCCGCATACTTTATTTGAATCGATTGCAGCCCTTTCAGGCGCGTGTGCTTCAACCGCCTCGATGGTGACGGCGCATTATCTTGCGACCGATTCCATCCAATATGGCGGCGACGAGGTGCAGAAGGCTCATTGGTTACCACGCGCAGCCAAGGGCGAAATCCTCGGTGCCTTCGCTTTGACGGAGCCGGGTGCCGGATCAAACCCCGCCGATATGACAACCACCGCGACGCGCGAAGGCGCATTCTATCGCATCAAAGGAACCAAGCATTTCATTTCAAATGCGGGTGCAGCCGATTTCATCATTGCCTATGTCAAAACCGATAAGGCTGCGGGTTCGCGTGGCATCTCGGCTTTTATTGTAGATCCCGCCAAAGGTGGCGTCACCATAGGTTCTGCCGAGAAGACAATGGGGCTAAAAGGCGGTCATGTTTTTGAAGTTATGTTTGATTGCCTTGTGCCGGAAGCCAATCGTTTGGGTGCGGATGGCACGGGCTTTCGAACAGCGCTTAAAACGCTCGATGCGGGGCGTCTTGATATTGCCGCCTGTTGTGTCGGCATTGCCGAAGCCGCCCAGCGCCATGCGTTTGAATGGGCGTCAACCCGACAGGTAAGCGGCGCACCTATTGCCGAGTTTCAAGGTCTGCAATGGATGCTCGCCGATATGGCCACCGATATCGCGGCAGCGCGTGCCTTGGGCCTATCAGCAGCGGATAAACGCGCACGAGGCGAACGCTATAGTCTTGAAGCCTCGATGGCAAAACTCTTTGCGTCCGAGATGGCCGGTCGCGTCACGGATCAGGCGCTGCAGATTCACGGCGGCTACGGCTTCACGCAAGGCCTGCCTTTGGAGCGCTTCGTCCGCGATGTTCGCATCATGCGCATTTACGAAGGATCATCGGAGGTTCAGCGCAACATCATCGCACGCACTTTGCTCGCATCAAAGGCCGGACATTGAGCCATGAGAATGATACGCGCCCGTGATTTAACCCGCACACCATGGAAAAATGGCGGCGGTGAAACCATGGAAATCGCGGTCTATCCTATCGACGCCAAATTGGATGATTTTGAATGGCGGGTTAGCATGGCGATTGTGGATGCCGGTGGTCCGTTTTCAACCTTCCCGCATATTGATCGCACACTCACGATTTTGGACGGTGGTCCGCTTGGCCTGAAGATAAATGATGGGGCCGAGATTGTATTAAATTCAACCAGCAATCCGCTATCCTTTGCGGGCGATCTTCCAACTTCCGCCAAGCTTTATGGCACGCGCGTAACCGATCTGAATGTGATGACGCGGCGCGGCATTTTTAGGCACCATGTCACCCCGATCGTGCTGGATGATCAACCGAGAACGCTTGAAGGGCGCGCGCCCTTTTTTATTCTGGCACGCGCGGGCGAAATCAGTCTCACTCTAGAAGATCGCGTCGAGACGCTAACAAGCTTCGACTGTGTTTTTTTGGATGATCTAGGACGGTATAAAATTGCCCTTCAATCGCCAACTCAAGCCGCTGTGCTGATGGTTGAAATTTTTCCTGAACATTGACGGGTATCGAACTGTTGCGTGGAGGAAAGTGCCGTGGAGAAAAATGAAACATTATGCGAGCAGCATTTCCCGTCTTTCAACCCGCATGTTGCGCAGCTTCCCACCTATAATGCCGGTTTGAACATTGCAGTCGCAAAGGCCATCAGTGGCCGCGACGATATTGCGCGTCTGGCCAGCAATGAAAATCCTGATGGTTGTTCCCCCAACGTGCTGCAAGCCCTCGCCTCGCCAGCGTTTGAGCCGTGGCGCTACGCCGATCCCGCTTGCACAGCCCTTCGCGAGGCGATTGCCGAAAGCCTGGGTGTGTTGCCGGAAGCCATTGTTGCGGGTAACGGGTCGGAGGAATTGATTGCAGCTATTTCACGCGCCTTTCTCACAGCAGGTGAAACGGTTGTTACGGTGGTGCCAAGTTTTGGTTTGCACGAAATTGAACCCTTGGCCACGGGCGCTCGTGTCATCAAAATTCCGATGACGCATTCGTTTGGTTTTGATCTACCAGCGCTTCAAAACGCGCTTCATCAGAAGCCCAAAATTCTCTTCTTATCATCGCCATGGAATCCGGTCGGCACCGTTTTGAGTCATGACGAACTAGTCCAAATAATTTCAGCATTGACTCCCGAAACCCTATTCGTTTTCGACGAAGCCTATGTTGAATATAAAGATGCTAAAGCACCTGACGGCCTCAAAATGCTGCACGAGGCGAGGGTGCCTTATATCTCGTTACGCACCTTCTCGAAGGCCTATGGTTTAGCCGGCTTGCGGGTTGGCTATGCCATCTGCTCGGCGGTTGAAATTGCGCGTGTTGTTAGCGCCGCCAAACCGCCCTTTAACGTGAATGCAGCAGGGCAGTTAGCGGCACAGGCGGCCTTGAACGATCAAGCATGGATGCAAAGCTCGGTTAAAGGTGTGCGGTTAGAACGCGAACGCGTCCTTCAAGCGCTGACCGAATTAGGATATCGCGTCGCGCCATCGCAAACCAATTTCGTGTTTTTCGATTGTGGCGGAGACAGCTCTATCGTTGCAACTGAATTGGTCAAGCAAGGCATTATCGTAAAGCCGTGGCGCGAAGCGGGGTATACGACCTATATGAGGGCCACCATCGGACGTGACATTGACAATGATCGCTTAATCGACGCGCTCAGGACACGGTAGGCACCATGCAGGTTCATTCGGTCAGCTCCCATTTGCTCCAGCAATTAGCAGACATTGTTGGCCCTCAACATCAGAAGGTTGGGGCTGATATCGATGCGATCGATCCAGGCTGGAACCCGCATAATCTTGACGCACGAATAATGGTTTCGCCTGACTCGACGGACCAAATTGCAGCCATCATCAAAGCCTGCGGTGAGCATCAAACACCTGTCGTCACGCAAGGTGGCCGAACGGGTCTGGTTGGCGGCAGCATATCGCATACGGGCGAAGTTATTCTTTCGATGGGCCGGATGGCGCGCATCATTCATATTGACGCTATCGAGCGGGTAGCGGTCGTTGAAGCGGGCGTGACGTTGGAAGCTTTGCAAAAGGCTGCAGCTGCGCTTGGGCTTGAACCGGGCATCGATCTCGCCGCGCGCGGTTCGGCCACGCTTGGCGGCATGGCATCAACCAATGCAGGCGGTGTGATGGCCTTTCGGAATGGCGTCATGCGGCATCGCGTTTTGGGCCTTGAGGCGGTCATGCCAGATGGCTCCGTGATGACGGATATGACCCGCATCGTCAAAAACGCTGCGGGGTATGATCTAAAGCATCTCCTCATCGGCGCCGAAGGCACGCTCGGCATTATCACCCGCTTAGCAATCAGACTTGATCCCCTGCCGCAAGCAACCGCTACAGCCATTTTCGGATGCTCAACCGTTGCCGTGGCCCTTGAACTGGTACAATTCGGCTTACGCGTTGAAACCGGTCATTTGCGAGCGGCTGAGGCGTTATGGCAGCCCTTTATTGAATTAACAGCACGCGCCAATCAGTGGTCTGATCCGGCGTTCGAATTGTCTAAGCCTGTTTATCTCTTGGTCTTGTTGGGCGGCAATGAAACAAGCGCCTTAACAGATGAATTGGGTAAGCTCTTTGAACGCTTAATCGAGATTGATCCCGAAGCCACGGGCATGATCGCGCAATCGATTCGACAAGAACAAGCGCTTTGGCGTTTGCGTGAAGATACCGATGCGGTCTATCGCGCCCACCGCTTTGCGCCCTCCTATGATGTATCGATTCCGCTCTCAGAAATCGAAACTTATGTGGAGCGTATCGGCAGCGCTCTTCAGCAAAATTCGAGACCTTTCGCGCCTTATATTTTCGGCCATATTGCGGACGGCAATTTGCACATTATTTTGAATTGCGAAGGCCCATTATCTGCCGATGATACGGAAGCGGTGGAAGCCATTTTATACCGCGATATTCGCGCCTTAGGCGGCTCGTTTTCTGCGGAGCATGGTGTTGGCTCCAAGCGCATTCACGCCCTGCTTTCGTCCGTTGATCCAACAAAGGTACGTTTTATGAAGGCGATCAAAGCAACGCTTGATCCGCATCATTTGCTAAACCCCGGCAAAGTTTTGCCGTAAGGGCTGATCAAAGCAACATAGCCGCGCCGCGGTCGAGATAGGTTTCCAGAAATTGATCAAGCCGCGGGTGGCGGGGTTTGCCGAACACTTCCGTGGGTGTTCCGGTTAGCAATAATTGCCCCTGATCGAGAAATGCAATCTTTTGACCGACTGAGGCGGAAAATCCGATTTCATGCGAGACGACCACCATCGTCATGCCATCATCCGCCAAAGCCCGCATGACGTTGAGCACCTCGCCTGTCAGTTCCGGATCAAGCGAGGATGTAGGCTCATCAAACAACATAATTTCAGGCTCAAGCGCTAGCGCCCGTGCAATCGCTACACGCTGTTGTTGCCCGCCCGAAAGCTGCGAGGGAAAGTGATCTGCACGTTCCGCCAACCCTACCTTTTTAAGCTGCACCATCGCACGGTCCTCGGCCTCGCGGCGGCCAAGTTTTTGAACCGTCTTTAATGCCTCGCTGACATTGCCGAGTGCGGTCATATGCGGCCATAAATTAAACTGCTGAAACACCATGCCAATCTTGCGTCGTGCCGTACGGATATCGGCAGCAGGCAAACGCGTCCGCGATCCATCAGCATGGGTGCGAAAGCCCAGCGGTGCGTCGTCAATCAAAATACTTCCCGATGAGGTTTCTTCCAAAAAAGCCATGCAGCGGAGCAAAGTGCTTTTACCCGACCCCGACGGGCCAATCAGGCAAGTTACCTGTGCGCGCGGAATATCGAGATCGATACCGCGAAGCACCTCCACCGCACCGAAGGATTTGTGAAGGCCACGAATGGTAACCGCTGGATGGCTCATGATGCTGACAACCTGAAATGGGATAATTTTGCTTCTGCCTTGCGACCGAGAAATCCACACAATTCAACAAGCGCCCAATAGAAAAGCGCCAGCAGAAAGAGCGATTCAACAAAGGCGTAATATTCGGAACCGATGGCGCTGACGATCATCGTCAGTTCGGGCACGGTAATGATCGAAAGCACGGCGGTTTCCTTGATCAGCAGGATGGCCATGTTAACGGCGGATGGCAGCACCAGCATGCTCATTTCGGGCAGCAAAATCCGCTTCACGATTTGAAGGCGATTAAGTCCGACACATTCGGCGGCTTCAATATGACCGACGGGCACGGCTTCGAACCCGCCGCGAAAAATCTCGGAAAAATAGGCAGATCCATAGACCGTTAGGCCGAGCAGACCCGCAGGCAGAGGATCGAGAAAAAGGCCGATATAGGGTCCACCAAAATACAGCAAAAACAGCTGAATCAAAAAGGGCGTGCCCCGAATGACTTCCACGATGGCGCCTAAGGCCATACCAAGCGGTCGAGGTCCAAATCGCCGCGCAGATGCGATCACAAAGCCAACCAGAACAGCGCCGATTGTGCCGATAAGCCAGGTCAGAATCGTAATCGATAGGCCGCTTAAAATGCTCGGCAAATGATGGATGATAAGGGCAGGGTCAAACCTCATGGTCGGCCCCAGCGGATGGCGTTTTCGGTATAGCTTCCGATGAACGATAAACCCCAATTGATGATGAAATAAATCACCCCAGCCATTGCAAACAATTCAAGCGGCCGATAGGTGCTTGCCGAAAGATCTTGCGTCATGCGGGTTAGTTCCACCACGCCCACCACAGATACCAGCGATGAGGCCTTCAAGATCATAATGGCTTCGTTGATGATCGCGGGTAGTGTGAGACGAAACGCGATGGGCAGACGAATGCGCCGGAATTGTTGGGTTGCATTCAGCCCCGCCATTTCGGCGGCTTCGATCAGCCCTTTGGGCACACTCATCAATCCGCCACGCAAATTCTCGGCCTGATAGGCTGCGGTGCAAAGCGATAACCCGGTAATGGCGGCGCCAACGCTTGAGACATTAATGCCAATCGCGGGTAATAAATTATAAATCAAAAGCAATTGTACCAGCAGCGGCACGCCACGAAAAAAACTAACGAATAATCGGGACGGAACGGCAAATACCTGTTTACTTGAAAGCATACCAGCGGAAATGACTGCGCCAATTGCTAATCCGATGGCAATCGAAAGCAAGCTCACGGCAACGGTTAATCCGGCACCTTGCAAAAGGAGCATCCATAGCTTCCACGAATTCATTGCAGTTTACTCGCTTGTCCCATGGCTGAATTTGGCCTGATATCCGGATCGAAAGAGCTGCGCGCGCTCATAGGGGAAAGCGCGCGCAGTTTTACCTTAAAGCGCAGGCTCGGTTACGAGATCTGGCGTATCAAAGGAATCGCCGAACCATTTCTTCTGGATCGCGGCAAGGCGACCATCAGCCTTGATTTTCAACATGGCCGCCTGAACGGCATCGCCAAGCGAGGCATAGTCAGCGTCTTTACGGCCGATATAGCCGAAATAGCTCTTCGTGCCGAAAGGCGGCTTAACCACTTCAAACGTATCGGGACGCTGGGAGGCGACATATGAAATATTGGGAAGCGAATTGCCAACCGCTACAATACGGCCCGCTGCGAGATCGGCATAGGCCTCGCTGTTGCCCACATATTCACGCACATCGGCTTTGCCGGGCAGGGTATCGGCCAAGGCCTTCAATTGCGCGAGCTGAGCCGAAGCCTTGCCGCCGCCAACGGCCTTGCCCGCGATATCTTCTGGCTTCATGACGGACTTGTCACCCTTGCGCTTAAGCAGGGCAACGGTAGCTTCAGCAATCGGTGGTGAGAAGCGATAGCGCTCCGTGCGTGCCTTCGTGATGGTGGCAGGGCCAGCAACCATATCAAACTTGCCAGCATCAAGACCCGGAAGCACGCCTTCCCAAGGAAGCGCAACCCATTCAATTTTCACGCCCATTTCTTTGCCAATTTCGGCAAAAAGATCGACGTTCAATCCCACATGGTTGCCCGCATCAATGAAATCGAACGGAGCAAACTCGGTTTCCGTGCCCACCTTTAAGGTGCCGGTTGATTTAACCCGCGCCAAAGCATCCTCTGCCTTTGCAGCAAGGCCCGATATACCGACCGCCAAGACAGCGCCGGCTAAAAGTTGGATTACCGTTCTCTTATTCATACACCCCTCCATCTATAACCGACGCAAAATCGCGGCGTGTCTTACCGACTTTATTTTTTGCATGCAGACAAAAGATCCATAAACGACCTTTAATATGCATAGACATATAAAGGGTGACGACCTTGAATTTGTCAAATCGAAATTTTTGGAAAATCTAGTATTTGCTTAGCTCGACGATCGTCTTGCGGACCGCTACACTTGGCGAGATTACCGGTGTCGTCCGTCATGGTATCGTGCTTCTTTTGTTCTCGAAACGAGCCAATTTAAGCGGGTCAAGGATCGATCGAACGTTCAAAGAGCGTCGAATGAGGAAGGGTGGCGTTTGTGATGATTTTTGATCGGCAGCTATCGGTGAATTAGGGCATTTCAACATATGGATTGCTGATAAGCCGCACCTGCCGGCGTCATTGCAGGGCAAAATCACGATCATGTTCATGTTAGTGATTTTGATTTAATTGGCGCGCCCGGAACGATTCGAACGTCCGACCCTCAGATTCGTAGTCTGATGCTCTATCCAGCTGAGCTACGGGCGC
>CAIUPE010000066.1 GCA_903900975.1 uncultured Hyphomicrobiales bacterium
CTGCACGGGCGTAGACAATAGTGGACAAAAAATATAAAAATCTCTTATAATCAATGCATTAATAAGCTGACTGTAGATAGCTAAACATCTAAATGATTGCCCTCTCACGGCGAAAACAGGGGTTCGACTCCCCTTGGGAGCGCCAATCATTTCAATGGGTTAGCTAAAATGACGGCAAGCGGTGTCCCGTCTGTGTCCCGTCCGTGTTTTTAAATTGCAGCGTGAACTGGCTATCGGTTGCCCGAGCCTGAGGCATTTGTAAACATTAATCATCGGACTTGGGGGACCTTGAAAATGAAATCAACCGCTGAACCCGCGATGGTTATTCCAAAACAGTTTAATTTATCACCTGACCAATTTGATCGGATCGTTCCTTCGCTGCCGACACCACCCGATGCCGACAAAGTGGAAGTGTTGCGGATCATGTTGGATTATAGGTGCGAATACACGCTGCCAAACCACTTGCATATGCTCGAGAAGCCATCTGATGAGACCATTAAACGGCTCAAGAAAGCTTCCAAATCCCTGCTTGCGTTGAACTCATCCATCGACTTGCTGGATGGCGAAGAAGTGCAGTTCGGTATTTTTCCGCTTGTGATGGAGCGAACAGGCTCTTGGCGGAGGTCTGACATCGACAAGGTAACGGATGAAGTGTTTCAGGCACTAACATTGTTGTCTGCGTTTGAATTATCGATTGCACAGTCGATCAAGCCCAAGGCTGGCCGACCTAGGAACGATTTCGGCTATTTGGTTGTTTTGGACCTCGCCGCTATTTTTGAATGGTACACAGAAACGGACGCAACTCGTCAGGTGGATCGAGACAACGGTCGTGAAATTGGACCATTTCGCAAGTTCGTCGAGTCAGCGTGGTCGGAAGTCATCGAGCCTAAACGCAATACACTAGAAGCTTCCTTTAAAAAATGGGCAGCCAATAAAGCCATCGAAAAATCTAAGAAATCGCACAAGCCGTCCAGCAAGCTTCACGAGGCTTCCCCATTTGTAGCTAATTTCTTCCTCACGGTCCGCAAGAGGTAATGGATGAAATTACGCCCATATTTCGTTCAGTTTCGCCCATGTGATCGTAATCCCGATTCGTGGCCATATCCGCTCCAAGGTTGATGGCGGCTACGTAAGTGTTCGCCGTCATCTCTGGGAAACTGGACGAAAGGCGATACAAAATGGACGAACTGACCTACACTGTTAAAGGCGCATGTAAGCTGACCAAAGTCGGCCCGACCACAATTTATCAAGCTCTGAACGAGGGAACCCTTGTCGGTAAGAAGGTAGGGCGGCGCACACTGATTACGCGCCAATCGCTCCAGCAGTGGATTGATGGCCTTCCTTCGTATGCAACCAAATGCATCGAGCAGCAAACACTTAACCATTAAAACAATTCGAGCCGCCCCATCTGGAACGGCCCGAACGCTAATTATCAATTTGCACCAGATACTTAGCACGTTTGTAGGCCACCATCAAGGGCGCATGCTCATAGCGAGAGCGTTAATATGCGTGATGATTTGGACGAACTGAAGCAGGCGCTGATGGACCGCGCCGAGTTATTGATAAACGAAATCCTCGGACAACGCCCGAACCCACATCTTTCAAGCCACAAGCAATTGCGGTGGGGAACGAAGGGTTCCTTTGCATTTGAAGTGAGTGGCCCGAACACAGGGCTCTGGTTCGATCATGAGCTGGGCGAAGGTGGTGACTTACTGACTTTGATCCAAAACAGGATGTGCGGGGGCAATTTCCCACAGGCGCTTGACTGGGCCCGTCGCTGGCTTGGTTGGTCGCCGAGCGGACCGACGGTGCATGCAAAGCAAAAATCAGCGCCTCTGACGAAGGACTACGGCGTTAAGCCACCGCAAATCAGCGAAGCAATCGCATCCGATGAATCGAAGCGCATCGCATCAGCGAACGAGATTTGGAACGGTTCGAGGCCCGTCGCGAAGGATAGCGCTGGGAATCTTTACCTTCGCAACACCCGTTGCATCAAACCGAAAGGTCCGTGGCCAACGAGCGTTCAGTACAGGTTGGGCACTGATCCTGCGCTGGTGTTCAGGTTAACATCACCCAATGGGCAAATTTCTGCCGTCCAAATCGTCCGTGTTAGCAGCAACGGTACAAAACGAATCAATCCAAAAAACAATCTGGCAAAGCAAACTTATGGCGTTATTAAAGGTGCAGCGGTGCGCTTTGAAGGCTCATCGGACGGACCTTTGTTGATTGCGGAAGGTCCAGAGACTGGCTTGTCGGTTTGGGCAGCGACAGGCTTCGAAACGTGGGTGGCCGCTGGCCAATCTAACATTAAAAACATGCCTTTTCCCACAAGGCGTAAACTTGTTCTTTGTAATGACGATAGCCCAAGGCACAGCCCATCTTGGCAACAGTCACGGAAGCTTCTGAAGAAGCTTCGTCGTAAAGGTTATGATGTTGTCGAAGCAATGCCGTGGCGTGTTCGGCGTGGTGACAAAAGCGATTTCAATGATGTTATGCTGAAGCATGGCCCCGAAGCCGTGAAGGAGCGCATTGAAATTGCCATTAGGCCTCCAACACTGTTGATTTCCACTTAGAATTGAGCCGGTTTAGCGAATAATTTCCACTGAGAATTGA
>CAIUPE010000067.1 GCA_903900975.1 uncultured Hyphomicrobiales bacterium
AACCCCAGACAAATCAAGCTATCTCAACGCATTAGCAGCCGTTAAAAGTGCTGCGGAAACATGCGGAGTCTGTAGCATCCAACTTGGAATGGTAGCCAAAACCAGTGCAAGCGCCTTTTATGAAGCAATGTTCTATGGGGAGCAGTTCGATTCCGCATTCCGCAGCGGCAAGAGCAGCAGACGGCCGTCATGGGTCCAACGCCGGTCGAAGCGCTCGACAATGAGGGTGCGGCGGTTGCCGAAATCGGCAATTTCAGCGTGGGCCGTTGGCACGCCCAGGGCGGCAAGTAGCTTAAGGCAAACATATTCATTCTCAACGCTGTTCGAGAGGTCGAAACCATTTGGCAACCGGGCGATCTGCGGCTTGAGGATAAGGGTGGTGGCAGTGTTTCCAATTGGCTTGAACCACTTTCCATCCTTGCGCAGGAGGGCGGTCTTTTCCTGCGCACCCGCGATTGAGATGCGGAAATCCTAATCCTCGCCCACGCCGAGGGGGGCGGCGGCGAGGTTGTTGAGGATGGCGGTGATGTCGCCGTCGGTGACCGGTTTGCCATCAACGGATCCAGCATTGCCGGGGGCGACGCCATCGTGAAGAAATTGCAGCGCGCCGACGCAGTCCTGGCCAATGGCGGCAAGGAGGCTGAACGCGTCCGTGCCGCCGGCCCCGACGCGTTCTGCGACACGCCTGCGGATGACATCGCCATCGGGAAGCAGATTATCGAAGACGTTGATGACAGGCGTCCCGATATAGCGGTCCTCGCGCAAAGGCAGGGAGAGCGAGACCGGGAAGCTATGCTCCCAATCGCGCCATTCTGTTGCGTATTGGAAGTCGATGGCGCCAGTCGCTTCTCGGCGCAGCACGCCGACGATGCGGCCGTTGAGGAATACATTCAGGGGCGCGTGGGCCCGACGCCGTGCCATCAGAAAAGGCCCTCGGTGTCAGCCGCGCTTACCTTGCTGCGGGGGCGGACGACGAGTTCGAGTTCGAGCGCGGATAGAGCCGCCATTAGCGTCCGCAGCCGTACGGCGGGCTCGCCAGCCTCAAGGCGAGAGACCGTACCCTGGCGCAGGTAGATATGATCACCCAGGGAGCCTTGCGTCAGGCGAGCCTGTTTACGGGCGCGGCGCAGGATGGCACCAAGCTGCTTTTCGTTGCGGGCGATCTGATCCGTCATTGTAACGTCCACGCCGCAATACACGTGAGCGCGTATAAAGTATCAATATACGGGTTTGCGTATAAACACAAAATATACGCGATTGCGTATCGTAGATGATGTGTCGCGACGCTGGCTAGGAAATAGATCCGTTTTAGGGAAACTACGCCAGTATGCGATGTTTGCCCATAAAACCCTAAACGCCCGTGGGACCTTACCGCAGAACGCGCCTAAGCGCTGCCCGCGCCTCGTTCTCATAGCGCACCGTCGACTGCAGCGTTTGGGTCGACGAACGTGACACGACTGGGGACGGTGAGACGTCATCGGACCCCGCCTGCATCTGAAGCGCCGCATGCCGAATGGCCCGAATGCGCTCAAGCTGGAGGAGAGCCCCGGCCAATGCAGTAGCACCCTCGCTCACTCCGGCCTCTTTCATTGCGGTAGATATCTGATCCCGCCGCCCGGCAAGTTCCGGCAAGAACTCAATCGGCACCGCCAAGCCGTGCTGAAAGGCATTACGCGACGCCCGCGCCTTGCCTTCGGCCGTCTTTGGCCCCGTCGACTTTTGAGCATTCCGCCGATTGATCGCAGCGATCGCGATGCGGATCTCCTCCTCATTCGACAAGGATGGCATCCAATTTATCGACAAGGCGCTGACGCTGATCCTTGCGGCGCTCAAGATCTGAAATGAGGCGGTTGCGATGCTGAACGGCGCTCGTGATCAAATGGTCGAAATCCTGCATGGTTTTGATGTGCCAAACGAAAACCTGCGACACAATCTCGTCCATGGAAATATGAGCTTCCGAGAAAAGGCGCGTCACCTCTGCAATGGCTTGAGCATCCTTGGTAAGATAGTGGCGGGTGAGATTAATTGCGTATTCATAAGAAGAAATATCGAGCCGTTCAGCTTCTTCGATCGAGGCATCGTCGTAATCTACGAGTTTTTCCAGCTTGGATTTGACGCCATCCTCCAAGTTGCCATTAATGAACGAATCCCGCAATCGCCTCAGGCGGCGCTCCTCCCATAGGAGAGACAAAAGCTCGCGGGCGGCAATCTGCTCGACCAAAGTGGACGGATTAATCTCCCGAAGAACCGACGTCCGCAAAGCCTCGTAATCTGCCACATGTTCACCCGCCACAAGGGGAGCGTCGTGAAGGAGATCGAACACGGAGCTGAATTCAACAGGTAAAGGTGCGGCCTTTGAGCGGGCAGACGGTGACGCCATGGCAATAAATCCGGTGAGTGAAGAACATTGTCTTAAAATACAACTGTATGAGAATTTTTGCCCGAATATTTGTCGAAAAAGTACTGTTGTCCCCCACCTATTTTGTGATTTTTAAAGTCTACACCCTGAAAGGATGGCGCTTTACTTGAGCCGGACGCCGGGCTGATTGCCGAGCGAGCCGATGAATTCGATGCCGGCGGATTCGAGGGCAGTTTGGATTTGGACGACCGTGTTTACCCTGCTCGCAGGAATTCCGTCTTCCTGTTCCATCCGCATGATCGTTCGCCAACTGATGCCTGACTTCTCGGATAATTCTTGCGCCGACCACCCGAGAGCTGCACGAGCAGCACGTATCTGCAATCCAAGTATCATTGACAGTCCAATTTTGTCATATAATATGACATTAAGAGATTAGAACATGAAACTAATGGATTTCAAATGAACTGGAAAGCTGCTCTTGAAAAACTCGAGGGTGCATACTCTCCCCACACGCTGCGTGGCTATCGGTCGGACTTCGTCATCTTTGAAACTTGGTGCTGGAAAACGAAGCGAACGCCGCTGCCAGCGACGCCCGAGACAGTAGCCGAGTTCATCGCGGCCCAGACCGCCGCGTGCTCCCCCTCGACCCTGAAACACCGGATAGCCTCGATCCGCAAAATCCACCGCCTGATGCTTCTCGTAAGCCCCACGGAAGACGAGGAGGTGGCAATCGCCCTGAGGCGCGCCTTCAGACAAAAGCGCCGCCGCCCGAAGCAGGCGCTCGGCATCACGTCGGAGCGGCTGGAGAGGCTGCTGACGGCCTGCGGAGAAGATTTGAAGGGCGCGAGGGACCGAGCCATGCTCAAGGTCGGCTATGACACGCTCTGCCGCCGCGCGGAGCTCGTGGCCCTTCGGGTCGAAGACATTGAAGAAGATGGAAACGGAGGAGCCCGGATCCTCATTCGCCGGTCGAAAAACGACCCCTTCGGCGACGGGCGCTACGGCCGCCTTTCAAAGGCGGCACTGGAAGCCTTAAAATACTGGCTTCAGATTGGAAAAATCAGGCGGGGATTTATCTTCAGAACCACCAATAACGGAAACATCCTGACAAGTGGCCTGCACCCCTACGCCGTCAATCGCATGGTCAAACAATTAGCGACAGCCGCCGATTTCGATGCAGCCACGATTGCAGATTTATCAGGACACTCCTTCCGCGTCGGAGCCGCGCAGGATCTGATGACGAGCGGCAAGAGTGTGTTGGCAATCATGAAGGCAGGCGGGTGGAGGTCGATGAATGTCGTAGGGAGATATGTGGAGAATGCGGAGTTTTGAAGTTGCAACCAGTAATCGACTATTTCAATCCACGAAAAAATTATCTTACCGTCAAGATAGCTCGTTTAAGACCCTCATCAATTGAAAATCGAGGCAGCCAACGTAAATCACTGATCGCTGCAGAGTTATCTATTTGCAGAGAATCACAAAGACGCAGCATCAGATCGTGCTTCCCCAAAAGTGCCGCAAAATTAATCAAAGTATTTGGGTTAATGGGAAAAATAAGAGCTTTTTTGTTCAATATTTGTGAAATTTTCATGATTAGATCGGGCGTTGATACGTCAAAGCCATCGCACACAAGATAAGTTTTATTTGCAGCGGCGGGTTGTTCTGACGCCAAAATTAGCAGGTCCACTAGATTTTCAATGAAAATTAGGCTCCGCCGATTGTTAATCAAAGCGAATGGCAGGGGCATTCCCATTTTTACAAGAGCAAATAAATTTGCCATGTTGCCCTTCATTCCTTGTCCATAAACGGCTGGAGGACGTAGTATGGTAAGCTCCATGCCGGTTCTTTCATGGACCAAAGGCCGACCATGCACTAACATTCAAATTGGACCACTCGATGGGGGCAGTCCAATTTTGGGCGCAGCTTTGAAGAAAAAGTCGGGCGAGTAATCCTCACTGGACCGCGCGCCCTCCCGGCGCGCTTTCCTCACTGGACCTGGCGCCTCCCGGCGCGCATGAGGCGGCTGTTAAGAATGCGAGGCGGGAGCCTCGCGGTCCAAAAGCTGAGCTCAATCATCATCAACCCCGCGTGGATCGCTCCATGCGGGGTTTTTATTATCCCTACCCGGCTACC
>CAIUPE010000068.1 GCA_903900975.1 uncultured Hyphomicrobiales bacterium
CGGTGGTCGTGCCGTCGCCAGCGATGTCGTTGGTCTTGGACGCGACTTCGCGCAACATCTGTGCGCCCATGTTTTCGAACTTGTCTTCAAGCTCGATGTCCTTGGCAACGGTTACGCCGTCCTTGGTGATGCGTGGCGAACCGAATGACTTGTCGATGACAACGTTGCGGCCTTTAGGACCGAGCGTAACCTTGACGGCATTGGCGAGAATGTCGACGCCGCGCAGCATGCGGTCGCGGGCATCAGAGCCGAAAAATACTTGTTTGGCAGCCATAGTGATCTGCTCCTTTAAGAGTGAGATACTTTAAATTGAAAAAGGTGAACCGGCTTATTTGCCGATAACGCCCATGATGTCGGATTCTTTCATGATCAGCAGGTCGACGCCGTCAATCTTGACTTCGGTGCCGGACCATTTGCCGAACAGAATCTTGTCGCCCTTCTTAACGTCGAGGGGAACGAGCTTGCCGTGTTCATCACGAGCGCCCGAGCCAACGGCGACGATTTCGCCTTCCTGTGGCTTCTCTTTGGCGGTCTCAGGGATGATGATGCCACCCTTGGTCTTTTCCTCAGACTCGAGGCGGCGGACGACCACGCGGTCATGCAGCGGACGAAATTTCATGTTTCGCTTCCTTATTTTAATAGATGTCTCTAACGGCGATTGCCTGAATGAGAGGATGTTAGCACTCACCTAAGGCGAGTGCTAACACGCTAAGTGGAGATAGGATCGAGCCCAGTGAGTGTCAAGGCGCTGGAGCTGAAAAATTTATTCGTTTGGCAGTTGAGGGAGCTTTTTCTGCTTCAGCAGCAGGAACGACGCCAAAATGATGAGGGCCGCGCCAAGATAGACCGATAGTGCAGGCCATTCGGCAAAGATCACCATGCCGATGATGCTGGCCCAAACGAGACTGGTGTAATCAACCACGCCAATGCGGGCGGCAGGTGCTGAGCGTAGCGCCATGGCCATCGCAAATTGCCCAATGGTGCCAAGTAAGCCGAACAGCAGCGATAGGGGCCAATCCGACAGGATCGTGCCGATCGGGTCGCCGAAATAAAAGGCCAAGGGCAAAATGAGAATCGAGGTGAGCACCGTTTGCAGCACCACAATCGTGGCAATCGCGTCAGTTCCCGTGCGGGCGCGCAACAACACCATTGAGAGCGCATAGGTGGCCGAGGAGCCGAGGGCTGCGATAATGCCGATCAGATCTCCCGAGAGGCCGAGCGACCCCTCGCTTTTGCCGCCCGCAATAATGAGCACGCCGCTAAAGCTGATGAAAATGGCGATAGCGGTAGCGGGAGGGACTTTTTCTTTGAGCAGGATCCGGCCCAGCAACGCCATAAAAATCGGCGACACATAAGTGAACACCAAGGTTTCAACGATCGGCAGCACTTTGAGCGCATAGAAGAACAGAAAGCTCGTCGAGCCGAAAAAGATCGCTCTTACTGAGTGCGCCCGCACCATCGCCGCATCGGGCATAGGCGGGCGGATGAACAGTGCGGCAAGCCCTGACCAGAACAGGCCGGAAACATAGCGGATGGAGACCACATCAAGCGTCGAATGATTCAGGCTCATTTCCTTGGCGACGCTATCCATCACGGTCAGAACAAACACGCCGAAACAGGCGAGCAGGACGGGACCGGCGGAGAGATCGTGGCGAAGCGGTGTTTTCATCGTTATGCGTTCGCTAGCGGCAAGCGATAGCCATATTCAAATGTGCTGGCTGCATCATGGAGCGCCCGGATGCCCGGCAGGCGGACAAAGCCTTGTTTTTCATAGAAGCGGTGGCCGGATAAAAACCGCGTATCCGTCCAGAGTTCGGCGGTCGTAAAGCCATTAGTCTTGGCCCAACCGAGCGCTTCCTTCAGCAAGATTTGCGCAACACCCGTTCCGCGAAGGCCATGGGCGACATAAACCTTGCACAGCTCGGCACCCCCTGCGGCTGGGGCGGGCACAATAGCCATCGAGCCTACAATGGCTGAGGGGCCGGTCTGGTTTCGATCGTCGACCACCCAAAGCCTACCGCCTTTTTTGTCGGTGTAGTGGGTTGCGGGCGCTGCCAGCTCGGGAAATTCTTCCGGCACAAAGGGGCAGTTCTCATAATCGGCGAAAATACGTGCAATCAGCGCGGACAGGCCGATACCGTCGGCATCATGGGCTGGGCGGAAGGTGAGATGGTCGGGGAGCGTGGGGGAAGTCATGACAAGAGCGGATCCTTGAGGGCCCGCCCTTGTGACATGAATTTATGACGCGTGAAAGATAGCGTGGCTCATGGCTGGATCACGCAAATCCGCTATCGTCTGAGCCGCTGTCAAACGACGTGTCGTCATAAGAGGCGTCTTGATAGCTGGGATCGGACGAACCGCTATTGTCGCTTGCCCATGGTGCAGCCGAGGCGGGCGCCTCGTTTGGAGCGGCGTAATTGTTCACCGTCTCATAAACCGTCTCATTGACCACTTGGCCGCCACCCATGCCGTAACCGCCGCCACCCATGCCATAGCCGCCAAAGCCGCCACCATAACCGCCACCGGTGTGGAAGAGGGACGAGATGCCTTGATAGAGCAGAGCGCCACCGGCCACGCCCGCCGCTGTTGTCATCGCGCTTTGCAAGAAACCGCCGCCCGCCGCTTGTTGCGGGGCATAAGTGGGCTGAGGAGCATAAGAAGGTTGTGGCGCATATTGCGGTTGCGCCGCTTGCCGAGGCTGACCCCATACGCTTGGCGCTGGTTGCGCAGGCGGTGGCGTGCCAACGGAAGGAACGCCGCTTGGCGTTTTACCGCCAAAAATCGAAGCGCCGATGCCACCAAGAAAGCCGGGGGCGGGTTGTTCGGCTTTGGCCTGTTCGAGCGCGGCAATCTGGTTTTCAAGCTCGTGGAGCCGCGTATCGGCGGCTTTGAGCGCTTGCTCTTGCAGCAAAACGGCTTGGGCCAACAGATAGGGCGAATAAGGCTGTTCCCGCACAGCAGATGCAATCAAAGCCTCGGCCTCGGGATCACGCGGGGCGGAGGCCGCGGTGCGGACGCGCTCGAAAAGCGACGTTAGAAGCTGTTTTTCTTCGGTGTTCATGGCTTAGGTCTCCCTTGAGCTCCTCATATAAGCACGAGTGTCCCGCCAAACCATGGCTGTTTGGTGACATTTTGGTGAGGTTGGATGAAGCGTAGCAGGAAGCGCCTAAACCCCTGCCGTCATTGCAAGCGGGAGCGAAGCAACCCAGCTAGAGGAACGTTTAGAGGGCGCGATGGGGCCACTGCGCCCTATCATTCATCATCAGCTGGGTTGCTTCGTTCGTCGTTCAAAAAGATCAACTGGACCTTTTTGTTTGCTTTGCAAAACACTCCTCACCGTTCGCAATGACGAAAAAGGTTTCGTTTTTTCAAAAGCTACGGCACAGTCCTTTCAGATTTAAGCGTTGATCGATGGCCAATACATTCTGGAGCGAAAGCAATGGACGATTTTTCGATTTGGCACGGCCTTGTATTGCTCATCATTTTTCTGCCCCCGATCATCGGAGTTGCCGTTGTTGGCATTCAGCGCAAGGTTTTGATCAAGCATCGGGCGTCGGGTTTGATCAAATATGGCTATTTTGGCTGGAGCTGGACGTATTATTTCTTTGGCTGGTTCGTGCCGATTTTCCGCGGAGAAATCGGCATCGGCATGCTGCATCTGCTGATTTCGCTTTTTACGTTCGGGCTATTTCAGGTCATCATGTCGTTTTTGTATAACAAGCAATATATGACACGGATGTTGGTCAATGGCTGGGAGCTGGCTGATAATGACGATGTTAACAATCTGGCCCGCGTGACGCTGAATATAGCGGTGAGATAAATCAAATTCCGTCATTGCGAGCGCTAGCGAAGCAACTCAGCTGACGTTGAAAGTAAAAATGAAATTTAAACATCGCACTAAAAAAACAACGATCAGCTGGGTTGCTTCGCGTTCGTTGTTCAAAACGAATCACAGGATCGCTTTGTTCGCTCCGCGAAACACACCTCACCTCGCAATTGTGTGTTTGAAGTGTGTTAATTTGGAGGTGGGTGGGGACCGTTCGCAATGAGGTCTCGTACGACCGTCGTCATCTCGGTTCCCCACCCGGCTTCCCGACCGCTTGAATGGTAGGAAGGGTCTGACGCCCGC
>CAIUPE010000069.1 GCA_903900975.1 uncultured Hyphomicrobiales bacterium
GTTCCCACCGATCTCTTCGCGCATCGCTGATCGGTTTCAAAGAAGCCGATGGTGCGCGTTTTAGGTACCGTTGCCATTTTCTAACACGATCGATCACACAAAAGCGATCAAATTTCTCCAAACCACTTCAACGGCTGAAAATCAACAGCCTGACTTCTTTCATAAGACGAAGCGCTTTGATGACGACAGCGCAAGCGGCTTGACCCCACGGGGCGATCCAGCGGGTATGTTAGTTTAGAATTACGTTTGGCGCGGGCTGTTGAGTGGCTGCTGTAGCGGGGTGGCGTTGCGAAGCCGGCCATCGCAAAGCCTAAGGTTTTTGTGGTCGATACCGAAGCGACGAGCGTGGCCCGATTGTGTTGGATGTCTGACGTCAGCACCCATGGGACAGTTTATCATGATTGCATAGTGGAGTATTTGCGGCTCATCTTTACCCCAGTTGGAGTTGAAGATGATGAAAAAACCTATGACGACGAAGGCGCCTGCCGAGCAGGTCGTGAAACATATCCGGCGTGCGACGCGCAAGTTGCATTCTTCCGAGGAGAAGATCCGGATCGTTTTGTCCGGCCTTCGTGGCGAAGACAGCATTGCGGAGCTTTGCCGCAAGGAAGGGATCGCCCAAAGCCTGTATTACAGCTGGTCGAAGGAATTTCTGGAGGCTGGCAAGAAGCGGCTGGCCGGTGATACGGCCCGCCAGGCGAATACTGGCGAGGTCAAGGATCTGCGCGCTGATCGTCACCGATATTACCATCCAGCACCAAAACGATCCGGTCGGGTGTAACCGTCTGGGCATAATGACTTTCGAGCGACTCTCCGAGATGGTCCGCCGTTTCCGCTCGATGCGTCGACATCAGGACATTGACGCCGTTTTTCTGGCGATGAAACGCCGATGGGTTCACTAAAGAGTTCATCGTGCACCTCTCTTCGAAAGAACAACAGCAGGTGTCTTGAACAAAATGACGAGATCGCGCCAAAGGCTCAGCGTCGAGACATAGGATTGGTCAAGGGCCACACGCCGGTCATAACTGACGTCATTGCGCCCACTGATTTGACAAAGCCCGGTTATGCCTGGCCGTACCGACAGGTAGTCGGCCGTTGCTGACCCGTAATGGCGCAATTCGCCTTCGGTCACAGGCCTTGGCCCAACCAGACTCATATCGCCGACGAGCACATTGACCAGCTGCGGCAATTCATCGAGGCTCGTGCGCCTCAAAAACCGTCCGATTGGCGTCACACGAGGATCGAAATGGAGCTTCTGCTCATGCATCCATTCGTGCTCGGCATGCGGATGATCGGAGAGATATTCATTCAGGCATTGGTCAGCGCCTAAGATCATTGTTCTAAATTTCAGGCATCCGAACGGAACCCCGAAACGCCCCACCCGACGATGTCGATAAAAGACCGGCCCGCCGTCCAGTGCCACCAAAAGGCTGACGATTAAAAAGACGGGGGCCAACACGATACATAGGGCTGAGGCCCCAACAAGATCGATGATCCTTTTAACCAAGTGGGTTAAGGGACGACGACGTCGGACTACAATAGCTTTGGGCCTTTGCGTCTCGATGGCAGACATTGAGGTCTCCTTACCTGATCCATCCTGGTCACACCTCAACAACGCTTGAACTCAACATTTCGCCGCCAGTAAAATTCCCGATAGCGGGTTGTACTTAGGCTGAAGCTAAGCCCTCGCAACGCCATTTGAAGGCACCCCGTGAATAAGCGGCTCAGCCCCCTGCCCCCTCCAAAAAATTCGTGTAAGGATGAACGGGTAAAGCGTGATCGAAAGCAGGAATGACCGGTGAGCCAGAAACCCAGCCTCGCGTTTGTAACCAGTGACACGGACGAGGCGCAGACCGCCGGAGCGCGCCTTCGCGCCCGTTATGGGGAAATGACACCAGAGGCGGCAGATATCGTCGTAGCGCTTGGCGGCGATGGCCTGATGCTGGCAACCTTGCACCGGTTGATGGGCACCGGTAAGCCGATTTACGGCATGAACCGCGGCTCGGTCGGCTTCTTAATGAATGAATATTCCGAAGATCAGCTGTCAGAACGACTTGAAGCCGCGGAACGGAGCATCGTTCATCCGCTCTTAATGCAGGTCACCGATATGTCGGGCACCCACCATTCCGCACATGCAATTAATGAAGTATCGCTTTTTCGTCAGTCGTATCAGGCCGCCAAACTGAAAATTTCAATTGATGGTCGCCCTCGTCTCGACGAATTGGTTGCCGATGGGATTTTGGTGGCCACGCCCGCAGGCTCGACGGCCTATAATCTCTCGGCCAATGGTCCTATTTTGCCGCTGAATGCACCGATGTTGGCGCTTACACCCATTTCACCGTTCCGCCCTCGGCGTTGGCGCGGTGCCATTTTGCCTGATACGGCCGAAATAGTTCTGGAGGCCCTCGAAACGGAAAAGCGTCCCGTCAATGCCGTGGCCGACCATGTCGAATTTCGGTCGGTCAAGCACGTCTCTGTTTCGATCGACCGTTCCGTCGATCTGGTCATGCTCCACGATCCCGGCCATAGCCTCGACGAACGAATTCTGCGTGAACAATTCGGCGGATAAGGCGTCAAGCGGCCAAACGTGAAAATTCCGACGGCTTAATCGTGCTGCGGTCGACCGCGGCAATAAACTCAGCCACCAATGATTCAGACAGTCCAGCCATCGCAATCCATCGGGCCAGCAAAGGTTTATCGCGTCGGGAAAGTATAGCCTCAACATCGCTATGCGGCACCGAAACCAGCACGGCTAGAATGGCAGCCGCAACATGGGTTGCACCGCTGCCCAGCGCAATCGGTACCATTTGAGGTGTAAGGCGGTTGAACCGTTCAAAAGACGTCAGATAAGCCGCCCGTGTTGACGGATCAGACGCCCACAACAAGGCAATAATGGCCTCGTCAATGGCCAGCGGATCAGACCGGTCACCAATAAGGGCCAGAACGGTTCGAAGGCGTGCAGACGCTAGGGCTGCCCAGACATCCTCGGATAAAGGGGCCCGTGCTTCCACCGCAGAGATCAAAGCCTCCTGGCCGTTGAACCGCTCGACCATTCGTATCAGCGAAAACGAGGCAATCTTTGCCCCCTTATTCCCGATCAAAAGCATCAATTCCGGCAAATCGGCCATTTCGGTCAGGGCTGCCGACACGGGCGTATCGACCTTTTGCGCCAACGCCAACGCTGCATGGCATTCCGCATTGCCAATCATCGCCAGATCAACCAGAGACGGGATCGGCAAATAAGGAATAAGGACCGACAATTGGCGGGCAGCTTCGGTGGCGCGCGAGGAAACATCGTTAGTCATCGGCACTCTCCGGCTTGCTAGCGTGTTTCAAATGAAGCGGTTTTGATAGCTTTGTGGCAATCGCTTGAGTTTGTGGGATCACAGACGCTCCCTTCAGCATCTGGTCACTCCGCGGGAAATAAGAGGGATGGTCCGACGAAAACGTTTCGGGCTCGGTCCACAAGGCACCCACAACCGGGTTAAGCGGCGTAATCGTTCCAATATTGCGGTAAAGGCTGAACAGAGCGGGACCATCGGGATGGGCATAAGCCAATGGGGCCAGCGGATGATTATCTTCCCCGTCTGATCCTTTTGCAGCGGGCAAAGGTCCATCGGCTGCCCGCGCGTGCAGCTTCGTCAACAGATCGCGCACATCACCCACCGATTTCGCCCGCCCCGAGACAGGATCATAAAAAAGCGCGGGATTAGACTTCGCCGCATCGGGCAAAAGTGTAGAGGCGGCAAAATCCGGCTCCGTTTCGCTTTTGCGCAACAATCCGGCAGCACCGTTGGCACCCAAAACATGCGCCATATAGAGGTCCGCAGCATCGGGCTTTCGGCCAAGGGCACCCGATAGACTCGCCGCATTGGCCTTCGTTAATGCCCCCGCCATCAGGCTGGCGATTTTGGGATCGGATCGTAATTTCAATATTTCCGTCCGCATCTGCGGATCAGGTACGTCGAATTTGCCCTGTTTGGTTTCAACAACGGCGTCGGCATATCGGCCAAGCCCCAAAGCGGGACCTGATTCTTTCAGTGTCTTGAGCCAGGTCTGTTCGACAAATTGAAACAAGCCCGTCGCACTCGAACGAATGGCCTTCGCGGTTGGATCGAGGGATGATTCTTGGCGTGCCGTTTTCACCAAATAGGAAAAATCGGCACCGCTTTTATCCGCCCCTTCGCGAATGGCACCAATAACCGTGGAGGCTCCCTCTTTCATACCCCCTTGGGGCAGAGCGGGTGTGGTAAACAGCATGAACATGGAGAGCCTCAATTCCCGACCGCACCCCATTGGGCACAAGCACAGCATCGCAAATTGTGGTAAACAAAATCTAAAGAACCAGTGAGCCGCCGATCCCCGATGAAACAACTCGTTCTGTTGACTAAGCCGTCCCTGCCCGTCCCCGATGACGCCGATGCCATCTTGATCGATGCGCTTTCGCTTGCCACCCTGTCACCATCGCTTCGGGCCGACCCGCGCCTGATCCCGATGGTCGAGGCGGATGATCATCCGTCGGCCCTTGTCGGGCTCGATGCCGCCATGACCATTAAGCCGTCCACGATCATCCTGCGCGGGACAACCGGAACACCCGATATCCAGCAACTCTCGGCGCGACTGGCTGTAAGGGAAGCCGAGCATGACTGGCCCGATGGCGGAATAGGCATTATTGCCGTATTTGGTGACACCGCTGCCTCCGTTCGTTCGCTGAGTGTTCCATGGCCTGCTTTGCGGCGGCTGAAAGGACTGATTTTCTCGGCCGAACGGCTTAACACTTTGTTGATCGGCGAGCTTGCCCCAACCCCAGAGCAGTGGCCTGATCCGCTCCGGCTCGCGCGCAGCTTGACCATTTTAAGGGGCACCGAAATCAACGTCCCGACCTATGACGTCCTTCTCGACACTGACAAGATCACGGCACGAGAGCATGCCGAGCGCGATGGATTTAGCGGATTTGTCCTACCCCTTTAAGAACGCTAGCCCGCGCCTTTCGGGCGGGTAATCGAAAACAGATCATCAGCTTTGGTATAATCGGAATAACCGCAGCGTGCGATGGTTCCGGCCGCTACCATGTCAAAGCGCCCCTCTTTAATAAAGCCCTCATCAAGATACACCCCGACAACATGCCCAAGGACGAGGAAAGAATTGACCGACTGACCGTCGGAGTCCCGAAGCTCAATGATATCGACAAGTTTGCACTCGAGAGCGGCCGCCGCCGAAGCCACCCGTGGCGGCTTGACGAGACGCGACGGCGCTGTTGCAAGCCCGGCATAGTCGAATTCACTCTCCCCGCGAGGTAAAGGAGCAGACGTCGCATTCATGGCGTCGCGCAGATCGTAGGTTGCGAGGTTGCACACAAATTCACGCGTTTCTGCAATGAAGGCAACAGAATCCTTCCGCCCCTCGCTGGCAAAGCCAACGATCGGTGGCCGCGATGAAAATGCGTTAAAAAACGAATAGGGTGCCAAATTCACCGCGCCATCCGCATTCATCGAACTGATCCAGCCAATCGGGCGCGGGGCAACAATGGCTTTGAATGGGTCATGCGGCAAACCATGCGCGTAGCTAACGGTATCGTAAAACATCTTCTATTCCTGCGGTTTGAAATGGGTCACGATATCGGTTAGTTCCGGACGTGGCCGATCGGATGGTTTTTCGACGGCGCGGCCGATATGGATGAAGCCTGCGACCCGCTCGTCTGCCGTCAGGCCAAAGGCGGTCAAGACCTCACGATCATAAGCAAACCATTCGGTCAGCCAAGCGGTGACAAAACCCATCGCATTGGCCGCGAAGGTCAAAGCCGCACACGCCGCACCGGCTGATAATTCCTGCTCCCATTCGGGAATTTTGACGTGAGGAGCTGCCCGGCTAACCACCGCTATCACAAGCGGTGCACGTGCAAGCCGATGGGATTCGACGCTTACCATCTCCTCGGTTGCCTCGGGATGCAGGACAGCAAACCGTTTCCCCAAAACAAATCCGGCCTGCACCCGCGCGTCGCCTTCAAACACGATAAAGCGCCAGGGCACGAGTTTGCCATGATCGGGAATACGTGAAGCGATGCGCAACAGCAGGTTACGCTCTTCCCCACTTGGCCCAGGTCCGGTCATTAAATGGGGAGCGACAGAACGCCGTATCTCGAACATCGTCAGCAAATCGGTCATAGCGGTTCTCCCTCACACCTCTTCTCATGCCAGAATGGATTGTTCCGTCAAGGGGCCAAAAGGACACAGGGAGCGCCGTTTTTATTGACGCGGGGCCGTGGGCTGTGCACATGGTCATCGCCATGCTGAACCTTTTTAGGCTGCTTCTTGTCATGCTTGTCGCTGCGTCGTGCGGACCCCTCCGCGCGGATGAGGCGATTCCCGATGGCGAATTGGCCCTTTCGGCCCATCTGGAGACCGATGCCGACACCACAATAATACACGATGGACTGATATGGCGCGTCTATGCCGACCCCACCGATGGCACGCCGGCCCGCTTCGTTACTCAGTCGGATAACGCCACACCAACGTTCCAGCTGCCCCCTGGGGCCTATATCGTTCATGCCGCTTATGGGCTGTCTGGGACCACACGGCGTATTGTTCTTGGCTCGTCGGGCGTTCACGAGGCCGTTGCTATTAGTGCCGGCGCTTTAACGCTCAACGCGCTTGTCGGCGACGCACCTATTCCCGATGCCATGGTGCATTTCAGCATCTATGTGGCCGTGGGCACCGATCCAGAAGGCCGCCTTATCGCCGATCAAGTGAAACAAGGGACCGTCGTCCGGTTACCGGTTGGCACCTATCGGATCGTTTCGACCTATGGCGAAAACAATGCCATATCGAGCGCCGATCTATCGGTAGAGCCCGCCAAATTGATCAAGGCCACCCTTCGGCATCGGGCCGCCACCGTAACGTTGAAACTCGTCAACAATTTAGGCGGCGAAGCCTATGCCGGAACAGCGTTCAGCGTGTTGACGCCGGGCGGCGACACAATCCGTGACCTTGTTGGTGCATTTCCGTCCCTGATCCTGGCGGAGGGCGATTATATTTTGGTCGCGCGCAACAGCGGTCACGTCTTCACCAGCGAATTCAAAGTTCGCAGCGGCATCGATCAAGACATCGAGGTACTGGCACGCACCTCGCCTTAAGCAGCCCGCCAGCGAAGCGACATGCACGAAAGACCAGCGTCGACCTTAGCAATCTCGGACGTTGCAAGCGGAACGACGCGATAGCCGGCCCCTTCCAGCATCGCGATGGTTTTGGGGAACGCGCTGCCGACAAAAACCCGATCATTGATGCGAAGCGCATTGGCCGCTCCTTCTTCCCCATCAGGCGTGAACAGGACACGAAGACCTCCAAACACCCCACCGGCGGCCAGTCGCCGTGTCGAAAGCACCGTTTCCTCGTCTAAAAGCGAGCAATCGGATTTAAAATGCAGCACATTGGCTGGCGTACGCACAACAACCGGATGTTTGCCCAACTGGCGCAAACAATCGGCCAAGGCAGCAGCACCAATCTCGTTGGTTCGGTCCGACAGACCAATCATCACGCGGTCTTGCAGCACCAGAATATCGCCGCCGTCAGCAAAACCGGGCGCTGGCAGATCGAGCACGTGGGAAAATCGCTTTTTAAGGACAGGCGCGATTTCACCCGCTTCGCCAAACCGGCTCGGAGCACCCGGCCGCATAACAATCGCCCCTTCATGGAACACAAGAGCAGGGTCTTCCACGAACATCGAATCGGGATAGGCCTCCAATGACGGCAATATATCCACCGTTACGCCTGCTTCTTGAAGGGCCGTAACATACGCTGCATGTTCCGCGAGCACCTTGGCATAATCGGGTACGCCGGCGTCAACCGCTCGCAATCCGTCGACGATGCCGTGACATGGCGTGCGGACAATGGCATTGTCGAAATGATAAACGGTTGATGCGGACATGATGCGGTAACTCGCTGGTCAGAGGATGAAGCAATGCAGACGGTCGAACGGATGGCTCCCCTTCAGGACGAGATGATTGCGTTAAGGCAGCATCTACACGCCCATCCCGAACTGGGTCTTGAAGAATACAACACCAGCAAGCTTGTTGCCAGCCTGTTAGAGGGCTGGGGATTTAACGTCGCAACCGGCCTCGGAAAGACCGGCGTCGTCGGGACACTGTCCAATGGCACAGGCCGCAAAGCCATCGGTTTGCGTGCTGATTTCGACGCTCTGCCGATTTTTGAAGAAACTGGACTGCCCTATGCGAGCAAAACGCCCGGCCTGATGCACGCCTGTGGCCATGACGGCCACACCTCGATGTTATTGGCGGCAGCCAAATATCTGGCAGAGTCGCGGTCATTCGATGGCACCGTCCATCTCATTTTCCAGCCCGCAGAGGAAAATTTCGGCGGAGCTAAATTGATGATCGATGACGGGTTGTTCGATCGCTTTCCCTGCGACGCCGTTTTCGGCATGCACAATATGCCCGATCTGGAGGCAGGCGTCTTCGGCTTCAAGGAAGGTACCCTGTTTGCAAATGCCGACGGCTTCGATGTCCTGCTGACCGGACGCGGCGGCCATGCCTCGACCCCCGAATTGACCCAAGACCCGATTGTGGCGGGCGCCAGTATTGTCATGGCGTTGCAAACGCTTGTGTCACGCAATCTCGATCCGATGGAAGCTGGCGTTGTCACAGTCGGCGTATTCCAAGCCGGTCGCGCCTCAAACGCCATTCCGCAATCGGCAAGCCTCACCGTCGATGCGCGGGCCTTCACGCCCGAGGTCGCAACCCTTCTCAAACGCCGGATTCCGGACCTAATCCGGCTTCAGGCTGAAAGCCTGGGCGTAACCGCTACGATCACGGAATTAACGGGATATCCCGTTCTGGTAAACGATGTCGGTATGACCCAATTTGCACGAAAAATTGCGGTTAATACGGTTGGTGCAGCCCGCGTCGTTGATTTGAAACGACCTTATACCGGGGCGGAAGATTTTTCTTACATGCTACAAAAGCGCCCCGGGAGCTATCTGGTACTCGGCGCAAAAGCCAACACGTCGCAGCCGTTGCATAACCCCGGCTACGACTTCAACGATCAAGTTCTGCTCACCGGCGCCGCCTATTGGGCCGACCTCGCGCAAGCTTTTCTTGCAAGCACCTGAGGTGCCCACATTATCTCGTGATCTCAGTTGCCCGCTGACGGCTTCAGAATGTCCGTACCCATCATTGAATCGGCCAGTTTGCCGAAATCAATTTTGTACTCGCCATTCGAAATTGACTGCTTGAGCGAAATCACTTTGGCATAGTCGAATGGCTGCTCCGAAAGGCCGTTGCCATTTGCAATCGTCACTTCAACCAAAGCCGCAGGCTCGCTCTGCGCAACAGCTGCGTCAGCAACGGGTGCCGCCGTCGTTGCCTTTGATCCCTTGCGGACTGAAGAGTCCAAAAGAACCGGTTTATTACCAATAGGGTCCATCATTTTCCACCTCCAACGCTGGCGTCGAAGAAAAGTTACACTACCTTGTACAGGGTAAGACGGTCAGCGCTTCGGAAACTTTAGCGATTTTTTAAATTTTTTTTATTTTTTTTCGAAGTGCTTAAAATTACAGCATTTTTCCGGCTCAATGGATGGACCCTATGGCTCGCGGGCTCATTCATGCATGGCTTTGCTCGACTCACGAGCCAATTTGAGCTGCCGTTTAACCGAACTGGCAAGACGCTTGCGCAGTTTGGCCCAATGCATCAGCTCTTCGATCCGGCGTTCCGCCCGCGCCCATTGGATATCGGCTGTTCCATTGAATGTCATCTCTTTCATAACGGCTTTCCCCCGTGATGTTTTAACGACAGGCGAATGCCCGTCGCCCCCAACCAAGCAAAGCCCGTGCCAAAGCGCTATCAGGACTTATGCGGACCAAACGAGGACACAGATCAAACGTTATCCGAACAACGCGAACTTTCATTTTTCACTTGCCGTCAAAATAATGACGAGGGAAGATTGAGATAGCCCTAGCCTTTGTTCAACCTGCGAGCATTTTCAATGGCTGCACTGGACTCCATTTTAAAACGCCTGATCCGCACAGGAACGTTGAGGGTCATTGATTGGAAGGGCCAATCAGCGCTCTATGGCGACGGTACGCTGCCCTTTGTCACCATCCGCTTGCGGGACCGCTGGACGGCGGCGAAGCTGATTTTTGATCCCCAGATTGCCGTTGGCGAGGCTTATATGGATGGCCTACTGACGATTGAAGAAGGAACTTTGTTTGATTTCATTGATATTGGCATGAAAAATATTGGGCGTAAGGCTTTTTCCTACCCTCTGAGTGGATTAACCGAACGCTTACGCACCTGGTTCAGGCGGTTGCAGCAATTCAACCCCGCGCAGCGCTCGCAAGCCAATGTTGCCCATCATTACGATTTGTCGGACGGGCTATACGATCTGTTTCTCGATCCCGACCGGCAATATTCCTGCGCCTATGTCCTATCGCCAGATGACACAATCGAGACTGCTCAGGCCCAGAAAAAGCGTCACCTTGCGGCCAAACTTCTTATTGAGCCGCAGCATAAAGTACTCGATATCGGCTCAGGCTGGGGCGGATTGGGGCTTTATCTTGCCGACGTTTCGGGAGCTGATGTCACGGGGCTGACCCTCTCAAAAGAGCAGCACGCGGTTTCAAACGAGCGCGCGGTCAACGCCGGCGTAGCCGAGCGGGTCCGGTTCAAATTGCAAGATTACCGCTCGGAACAGGGCAAATATGACCGAATTGTCTCCGTCGGTATGTTTGAACATGTCGGCATAAACCATTTCGACGCCTATTTCGAAAAGATTGCCGATGCGCTGACGAAGGATGGCGTGGCCCTTGTCCATGCGATTGGGCGCTGCGACGGGCCGGGACATACCAATCCGTGGATTGCAAAATATATTTTCCCCGGCGGCTATTGTCCGGCGCTTTCCGAGGTGCTGCCTTCGATTGAAAAGGCTGGTCTGCTGATCACCGATATCGAAATTCTAAGACTGCATTATGCCGAGACGTTGCGGATGTGGCGCGAGCGATTCAATACCAATAGGGCCAAAATCCGCGCACTTTATGATGAGCGTTTTTGCCGGATGTGGGAGTTTTATCTGATCACCAGTGAATTAGCCTTCAGGCATCAGGGCCAAATGGTGTTCCAGGTTCAAGTCGCGAAGCAAACGGAAACGGTACCCATCACGCGCGATTATATTGATGAGTTCGAGCGCGCCCATGCACCCGCAATCGTGGTGGCACCCGTCAAGCGTTCGGAATCAATCGCCGCTTAAACGGTTAGGCCTCTTCGCCGTGATAGCGGGGGCCAATATGGGTCTCGCCACGCGCTTCGGCCAAAAGCGTCTGACGGTGACGCTCGCGTGAGGATGCTTTTTGCGCGGGTGTCATGAGCGATGCACAATGCGGGCAGGAAACGCCCGGTTCATAATCGGGCGAGGCGTGATCTGCCGGGCTTAACGGCGTGCGACACCCGTAACAAAGATCGAGATCAAGCGGCTCAAGTCCCGACCCAACAGCCACGCGACGATCAAACACGAAACAACCGCCCTCCCACAGGCTTTCCTCCGGCGGAACGGTTTCGAGATAGTTCAAAATACCGCCTTGCAAATGGAAGACTTCGTCAAAACCATGGGCCAACATATAGCTGGAGGCCTTCTCGCAGCGAATACCTCCCGTGCAAAACATGGCGATCTTCTTATGCTTTGCGGGGTCGAGATTGGCTTCAACATAGGTTGGAAACGCGCTGAACGTCTTGGTCAGCGGGTCAATGGCCCTCTTAAAGGTACCGATGCGATATTCATAATCATTGCGTGTATCGAGCACCACGACGTCGGGATCGGAGATCAGCGCGTTCCAATCTTTGGGTGCCACATAGGTTCCGACGCGTTTCGTCGGATCGGCTTCAGGCGCTGCAATCGTGACGATTTCTTTCTTTATTCGCACTTTCAAGCGCAAAAACGGCATTTCTTCATCAAATGACAGCCGAGGCACCAGGTCAACAAGGCCCACCTCGGCGCGAATCTGTTCGATCAAATCGGCCATGCCACCGGCCGCCACCGCCAGCGTCCCGTTGATCCCCTCGGGGGCTACAAGCAAAATTCCACGCGCATTCGCTTCACTGCAAATCGCGTGAAGACGCTCCCGCATATCGGCAGGATCGGGAATGGCATGGAAACGATAGAAGGCGGCAATTTCAAACGAAGACATGATGCACCGTTCTTTACCCAGCCCGCGCGTGCTGGCAAGAGTTTGCTGAAGAAAAATCGATTCCGCTTTGGGAGCATGAAACGCCCGTGTCGACACTATCGTCCCCCGCATCCACTACATCACCTGACCTAATAACCTACCTTCACGCTAAATCACGGGATCGGCGTATTGGAATGGCCTTGATCCTCGGCTCTGCGCTGATTTGGAGCTTTGGCGGTGCGCTGGCGCGCTTTTTATCGGTCGCCGATCCGTGGACGGTGATTTTCTGGCGCTCGGCATGGGCGGCTGCGTTTCTCATCGGCTACATGCTTCGGCGGGACGGTGTACGCCTAACCGTGGTTCATTTCGGCAAAATGGGACTGCCCGGGCTCGGCGTCAGCCTATGTTTTGCCACCGCTTCGATGGCCTTCGTCGTAGCGCTCCAATATACGAGCGTCGCGAATATTCTATTGGTGCAGGCTGGTGGCCCATTGATCGCCGCCTCGCTGGCATGGCTGTTGTTTCGCGAAAAAGTGACCACCGGAACATGGATTGCCATTGCAACAGTGATTTTCGGTATCGCTGTGATGGAATCCGAATCGCTTGACGGCAATATCTCGCCGATTGGCGGGGCATTATCCCTCGCGATTTCGTTGGTCTTTGCAGTTGCTACCGTCATCACGCGCCGATTTTCCCATCTGGAAATGGTACCCGCCGTTACACTCGGCGTGCTGATTGCATGCGTTGTGGCGGCGTTCAAAGCAAAATCATTCGATGTGAGCGCGATCGATATGGTTGTGCTGATTGCCTTTGGCGCGGTTAATCTTGGCGGCGGGCTGGCGTTGTTTATTGCCGGTGCAAAGCGCATTCCGGCTTCCGTCGCCTCACTGATTGGCACGGCGGAACCGGTTTTAGGCCCAATTTGGGTGTGGCTCATTCATAATGAAACGCCGACTCTGATGACGCTTATCGGCGGCCTCATCGTGCTGGCGGCCCTTATCGGCCATTCCCTCGGACAATTACGCGCCCGACGCGCTTAAGCGCCAAGCACTTCGTTAAGCGATGAAATGATCGCAGCGGGCGCCATATCGGCATACTCGTCGGGACGCCCTAGCCGATTAAGCCAAAGGCAATGAAAGCCCGCTACGCTTGCGCCCGCTATGTCCCAGCGGTTCGATGAGACAAAAGCGGTGGACTCTGGCTTTACGCCCATGTTCTGCTCCACAAGGCGATAGGCCGACGGCGCTGTCTTATAGGTTTGGATCTCCTCGACCGATAAAAGCGCGTCAAATGAACCCGATAGGCCAGAAGCGGATACGGCGCGGTCGAGCATCGCTGCATCACCATTGGAAAGAATGGCGGTTTTAAACCCCGCTGCGCGGAGGGCTTCTAACGCACCTTTGGCATCCGTATAGGCATCCAAATCGCGATAGGCTTCAAGAATGGCAGCGCGTAAGCCGCGATGGGCGGGTGCAAGCACGTGCAGCGCGTAATCGAGGGCCTCTTCGGTAAGCTGCCAGAACGAGCGATAACGCCCGGAAAGCGTTCTTATCCATGTATATTCGAGCTGCTTAGCGCGCCACAAATCCGAAACCGGTTGCGCCAAAGTCCCCAAGTCCGAGGCATGGTGCATGACAGCCGCATGAACATCGAAAATCGTGCCATAGGCATCAAACACAATGGCCTCGACAGGCTTCCCTTTGATAGATTGGATCATTGACCTTGCCTCTGCGCTAAAATGTTTCGGATGCTGCAAGCTCAAGCTTGCCAACTTGCAAGTATGAATTGTCACATATCAAGGCTATTAGGCACCAGTGCCAATTCGCTGTCCACCCGGACAGATCAGAACCACTCGGAGAATTCTATGACCGACGCTCTCGAAAACATCAAGAACCGCACTTCAGCCAATAACTTCGATCCAACGCACGTCATGACGACGGCCGAGATCGAGGAGCTTGTGTCCTACGCCCAACACGCCCCTACCGCCTTCAACTTGCAGAACTGGCGCGTTGTCGCCTTCTCGTCAAAGGCCCAGAAGGAAGCGCTGAAGGCAGCCGCTTACAACCAGCAGAAGGCCGCTGATGCGGCTGTTACCTTTGTCGTCGTCGGTATCAAGGACGGCTACAAGGACATCGCACGCATGGCCAAGCCATTGCTCGACGCTGGCGCAATCGATCAGGCAGCATTTGATGGTTGGGTTGGTATGACCGTTGGTTCGCACGAGAACAACCCGCAGCTCCAGCATGGCGAAGCCTTCCGTTCGGCCTCGCTGGCTTCGATGACCCTGATGCTCGCAGCTCAGGCCAAGGGCTTGGTATCGGGCCCAATGAGCGGCTTTGTTGCCGATCAAGTCTCGCAGGTTGCAGGCCTTGGCCCGAACGAAGTACCTGTGATGCTGATTGCGGTTGGTCGTGCAGCGCCTGGCAACTGGCCACGCAAGCCGCGCCGCGCTTTGGCCGAGCAGGTCAAAATTGTCTGATCCATCGTTTCTTCCCAGAAATGACCTTGATCCGGCGGGGCAACCCGCCGGATTTTTTTTAATTCAGCGCGTTATGATTTTGATTCCGAATGAGGCTTTAACAGGCTGATTTGAAACGATATTTTATCTCAAGCTCATGTTTTGATTCGGATTGGATTAGTGACGCAAAGCTCATTTCGAAACAGAGTCCGGTTTGCGCCATAAGTGCATGAATATGAATCGTATTTCGGCTTCTCTTGAAGTTATGAATCACCAAAGCCCGCGACGAAGGCATTAAACGCGTCTAACGCTGCTTGCTTATCGGCATCGTCCATAAACGACGATAAAAAAGCATTTCGCCCCAGCGTTACAATCTCGCTTCTATCGAGCGACAGAGCACTTTGGATCGCCAAAAAATTATCCGTGAGATAGCCGCCGAAATAGGACGGGTCGTCCGAATTAACAGTGACGCGCATGCCTGCTTTCAGCATTCGGCGCAGAGGGTGCTGGGTGAGGTCGGGGCATACTTGCAGCCGCTGGTTGGAAAGCGGGCAGACCGTCATCGGGATCTCATCACGCACAAGGCGTTGGACGAGGCTTGCGTCTTCCAAAGCGCGGTTGCCGTGGTCGACGCGCTTGACCTCCAGATCATCCAGCGCTTCGCAGACATAGGAAGGCGGGCCTTCCTCGCCCGCATGGGCCACGGTGACAAAGCCGTTTTCCCGCGCCTCGCGAAACACGCGCGAGAATTTGGACGGCGGATGGGCCTTCTCCGATGAATCCAAGCCCACAGCAAAAATGTGCTCTTTGCACCGGCAAGCCTGTTTGAGGGTGACAAAGGCGTCATCTTCCGGCAAATGCCTGAGAAAGCACATAATCAGCTTCGAGGTGATGCCATAATCGCGTTTGGCGCGCTCCAGCGCATCAACCAGCCCCGAGAGCACCGTATCAAACGAGATGCCGCGTGACGTATGCCCCTGCGGATCGAAGAAAATTTCCACATGCCGCACATTCTCGGCGTGCATCCGCGTCAGATAAGCAAAAGCGAGGTCGAAAAAGTCGCGGGAGGTGACCAGCACCGACATGCCCGCATAATAAACGTCGAGAAAATCTTGCAAGGAGCCAAACGCAAACGCGCGGCGGATGGCTTCAACATCCGCATAAGGCAGCTTTATGCCATTACGCACCGCAAGCTGCATCATCATCTCGGGCTCAAGCGTGCCCTCAATATGTAAGTGAAGCTCGGCCTTGGGCATGGCCTTGATCAAACGGCGGATCGCGTCCATCGAACCCTCTTCCGGCACGTTTTTAAAGGCGACAACCCACAGATCCGCCTGAGTGATACCGTCGGAGGGGGTATTTCCCCCTCCTTCGGGACTTATAACGATCGCTTACGCGAGTTTCAGATTGCCAGCGCTCGTTTTATTCTTCCGCGGATCCATGATCAGCTCGAAGCTGACCTTCTGCTTTTCCTGCAGATCGGTCAATCCAGCCTGCTGGACGGCAGAAATGTGAACAAACACATCCGCGCCACCGCCATCCGGCTGAATAAACCCATAACCCTTGGTTGCGTTAAACCACTTAACCGTTCCTGTCGCCATCACGTCCTCGAAGAAATCCGCCACCCATTGGCGTATCCCAAAGCTACCTCGCAAAATGCGGCATGGCAATATTTTGGTGGATAAAATCTGATCATGACGCTTTTAGGCTAATTCACGTCATTTTGGGGTAGAATTATTGAATTGAAGGTTTCGACGCAGTCTTGAGGAAGAGTGATCGAATGGCGATTTGCAAAGCGCCTTACACCCGCTAAGAGAGGTGGCCTTTCACATTCCTTTCCTGCCTTCGTGAGATTGAACCATGACCGCCACCCTGCCCGACCGCCTCGCCATCGACCCGAACAGCCCGTTTCATAACGCCGAACTTCTGCAAAGCGGCGTCGGCATTATGTTCAACGGCATCGAAAAGACGAATGTCGAAGAATATTGCGTCAGCGAGGGCTGGGTTCGCGTTGCCGCCGGCGTGGCAAAAGATCGCCACGGCAATCCCATGACGATCAAACTTAAGGGTAAGGTTGAGCCGTTTTTTAAGGGTAATGAGTGAGGGCTTAGGGGGTAGGGTTTAAGGCATAGGGTGTAGGACAAAAGTGCTCGGCCGTGAAATCGGTCTCGTTGTTTCCAACCTCTAACCGTTACTCCCTACACCCTACTCCCTACTCCCTACTCCCTACTCCCTACTCCCTA
>CAIUPE010000070.1 GCA_903900975.1 uncultured Hyphomicrobiales bacterium
CAACGTTAATACGTTGCCGGCAATCCTGCTGGCAGCATAACAAATGCAGTCATCCACTTATCCGGATGCAACAGGCCGTTCAAACAAACCGAGCCAAATCTCAGAAATAAGCCGAGGACCGGACGCGCTTTCGATCACGATCCGCATCTTCTCGTCTGCGGTCCAGCGACGACGGCGGCCACTCTCGATAACGGACAAACGCTGAACTTGCGCACTTTGTGTATGACTATCCATACGCACAGTGTCCTAACTCAATCCCAATCTCGCAAGGCGGTATTCACCGGAAGCTTACATTTAGCGCCTCGGGTGGCGCATTGCTCTTCCACCTATTGAGCAAACTTTACGAACGCACCAGCGTCATCAGCTTCCAACACGGAGGTTTGCACGGGCGTCAGCGTCTCATAGCCATGTTTGGCCGAAGCCGAAGCAGGATGAATAGCAGCCATCATGGCCACGGGTGAAGTCTCAGAAAGGGAAGTTATGAATGAAGGCAGCCTTATTAAGCGCAAAAATGTAAGCGAAAGCGGCGTCTGCGCGTCAAAAGCGCTCCACCTCCGTCTTATGATGCGTCTCAATATTCTAAAGCTCAAGAAATCACAACGACTTAATTTAAATCGGGCCCTTGGCCGTAGCAAAATCGGCATCGTCCGGCTTGGAATAGCCTTTGAGACGTTGCCTATCGGATTAATCTGTGAAACACTTTTTATTGTCGGATACCGACAGAGTAGCGTTCAAGCGTCTAAGCACAAAAAGCATACCACATATCACAATAGCTACGGAGGCGTTACAGAACGCCCGGCATTTGGTAAACATTGGGAGGATTGCATGCTGGATAGTACGCCTGCTGGAAAGGCACAAATTTTTCTTGATTCATTCGGTGAAACACTCGCCAAGGGCGACATAGACACAGCCGTTAACCTCTTTGCGGAAGATTGCTACTGGCGTGATCTTGTCACCTTCACATGGAACATCAAAACCATGGAAGGACGCGATCAGGTCCGCGAGATGCTCGACCATTGTCTCGCCACAGCAAAGCCCAGCCATTGGCAAGTTTATGACAAAGAGCCCGCCTCAATCAGCGGCAACATAACCGAAGCCTGGTTTACCTTTGAAACCGGCGTTGCGCGTGGTTATGGCCTCATTCGCATTCGCGATGGCCTCATCTGGACACTTCTCACCACCATGGTCGAGCTTAAGGGCTATGAAGAAAAATCCGGCTTCGCTCGCCCACTCGGCGCCAAGCACGGCGTTAATGTCGGCGCCAAATCATGGAAAGAAGAGCGCGATGAAGAAGCCGTCACATTAGGCTATACCAAACAGCCTTATGTTGTGATCATCGGCGGCGGCCAAGGCGGCATCGCGCTTGGTGCAAGGCTTCGGCAACTTGGTGTGCCGACCATCATCATTGAAAAGAATGATCGCCCGGGCGATAGCTGGCGCAAACGTTATAAATCGCTCTGCCTGCATGATCCTGTTTGGTACGATCACCTGCCCTATCTCGATTTTCCAAAGAATTGGCCAGTCTTTTCGCCCAAAGACAAGATCGGCGATTGGCTCGAAATGTACACCAAAGTCATGGAGCTCAATTACTGGACAAAGACAACGGCCAAATCCGCGACCTTTGACGAAACCAAGAAGGAATGGACCGTCACAGTCGATCGCGATGGCAAGCAAGTGGTACTGCATCCCAAGCAGCTTGTGTTTGCAACGGGCATGTCGGGCAAAGCCAATGTGCCAAAGTTCAAAGGCATGGAAAACTTCAAAGGCGAGCAACACCACTCCTCGCAGCACCCCGGCCCCGACGGCTACAAAGGCAAAAAGGTTGTTGTCATCGGCTCAAATAATTCCGCCCATGATATCTGCGCCGCGCTTTACGAGAACGGCGTCGATGTCACGATGATCCAGCGCTCGACGACGCATATTGTTCGCTCGGATTCGCTGATGGAAATTGGCCTCGGTGATCTTTATTCCGAGCGTGCAGTGCAATCGGGCATGTCGACGGGTAAAGCGGATTTGATTTTTGCCTCGGTGCCTTACGCCATTCTGCACACGTTCCAAAAGCCCGTTTATGATAAAATCCGCGAGGTGGATGCCGAGTTTTATAAAGCGCTTGAAAAGGCCGGCTTCCAACTCGATTTCGGGGTCGATGATTCAGGCCTCTTCATGAAATATCTGCGTCGTGGCTCCGGCTATTATATCGATATCGGTGCGTCGCAATTGATCATCGATGGTAAGATTAAACTTATCGCCGGACAGGTGGAAGAAATCACGGCAAGCGGCGTCAAACTCACCGATGGCAAAGAAGTGCCTGCCGATGTCATTGTCTATGCAACAGGCTATGGCTCGATGAATGGATGGCTCGCTGATCTTATCGATCAGAAGACCGCCGATAAAGTCGGCAAAGTCTGGGGCCTTGGTTCCAATACGCCCAAAGATCCCGGCCCGTGGGAAGGCGAGCAGCGCAATATGTGGAAGCCGACCCAGCAAGAGAACCTCTGGCTGCATGGCGGTAATCTGCATCAGTCGCGGCATTACTCGCAGTTTTTATCGCTGCAATTAAAAGCGCGCTATGAGGGAATACCAACGCCCGTTTACGGGCTTCAACCCTCCTATCATAAATCCTGATTTCATTAGCTGCGTCAGCGGCCCAAAAAACAGAAGCCCCGATCCAACCGATTGGGGCTTCTTGTTCGATTTGCCTAAATTATCACCACACTGTTACCCGCCATTGCCCGCATCTTGGACAAAATTGAGGAAGAGAAGGCTTTGCCAAAAGCTCAATCACCCTTATTCCTGAGGGCTAAGTGTTGATTTCCACGCAGAACTGACCCGGGATTTGCATC
>CAIUPE010000071.1 GCA_903900975.1 uncultured Hyphomicrobiales bacterium
AGCCCATCATCATCAAGGACACCGATGATGTGATTGGCGTCGTGACGGTCCATGATGGACCGGTGCTGGAACACGGCGCCATCATCGCCCCGGCTGTCGGCATGGACCGTAGTAACCTGGCGACCTTCCACAACAGCTTCCAGGACATCGGAAGCTTTCTCGCGGCTGGCGGCTGGCGTGGGCGACAGGAACAGGTGTTGGTCGAAGGCACATACTGGATCAACTGTTTGTTTGCGACGGTTGAAACAAAACCGAAGAAGCTGATCGCCATCGGAACGGTTGGTGTCGTCATCTCCTACACAGGAGAAAGCGGCATCGATGTCAGTGGTGTGGACTACAGACATGGTTCGCTGGTGGCGAAGGGACAACGCGGCGTCTGGGCGGAGCCGGTTCCGCCCGGCAAATATCCGTTTAACCCGTTCGCCTACAGTGTCGTGGATGTGCCGACGACCAACTTCGTGCTGCGCTGGATCGAAGGTCGCCGCGAAGATCACGGTCTTGACGATAATCTCTCGGAAATCAAACTGATCACGAAGGACGCTTTCGAGCCCATCCTGCCGCTGTCGATTGTCGTGCATATCAGTCCAGAAAACGCGCCGAAACTAATCCAGCAGTTCGCCGATGTGAAGCGATTGGTGGACCAGACCATTGACCCGATGGTGTCGGCCTACTTCAAGGATGCCGCGCAAACCCGCACGATGTTACAACTAATCAACGATCGCGCACAACTGCAAGAAGAAGCCAAGCTCGCTATGCGGACCCGGTTCACGGCGTACAACATCGAAATGATGGAGGTGTTGATCGGCACCCCGCGAGCCCAGGAAGACGACAAACGGATTGAGAATCTGCTTGACCAAATTCGCAGTCGTCAGTTGGCCGCTGAGCAGGAAGAGACCTATGTTGCACAGGGCAAGGCGGCTCTTGAGCAGCGGAACCTGAATGAATCGCAGGCCAACGCGCTTCAACAAACCGCACTGACGGAATCCAACGTCAGGATCACCATCGCCGAAAATGAAGGCAAGGCGTTGTTGATGCGCAAACAACAGGACGCGGCGGGTGTTCGCGTGACAGCCGAGGCCAATGCCTTCGAGACCGTGCAGAACGGTAACTCCGAGGCCGAGAAGATCAGGGCCATCGGTCTGGCTGAAGGCGCCGCGATCAAAGCCAAGGTCGATGCTTTCACGGGCGAGGGCGCGCAATGGCAAGTCAGGCAGACCATCGCTGAAATTCTTGGGCAGGCCATCGAGAAAACGAAGCAACCGCTGGTGCCGAGCATCATGATCAGTGGCGGCAACGGCAATGGTGAGGGCGAGAATGGTGGTGGTAATAACAGCACCATCCTGACCGGCCTGATGGCGATGGTGATGGACAGCAGGCTGAACGGCGGTGTCAAATCGAACGGGCACGATCCCGACGCCAGGGTCTGATATTCAGCCTCACGGACAAAAAGGGTGGCTTTCGGGTCACCCTTTTCTGTCTAAAAGCCTTACCCGACATTTCCCATAACTGATCAGTCCACCATCCCTCAACATCGGACCGTTGGCAACGGACGCGGCGCCGCGATGGCGGCGAGGATTTTCTGGAGCAGAGCACGAGGAACCATCACCTCGGCCATCTGGAACGAGATCGAGCGCCCACGCCGAACGATCTTCGCACCAATCTTCACCAGCCGGTCCTGCAAGGTGGTCAGCGACCAATGCTCGCAGTCGTCCGCCCCAGCGACTGTTCGAATCCAGACACACTCCCTACACCACCACCCTTCTGCGAATCCGCTCTCCATTGGGTTCGGGAGGGCTGAAAAGCGCAGGAGTCCTGCGGTTTTGCTCGGACGACCTGGGGATCCGAAGGCGGAACGAACTCGGAAATCTCTCTCCGAATGGCCGATTCTCTCCGCGACCTGGGACTATGGGTGTTTTAGGCTCAGGTCATAACGCGTTGAAATATATCGAATTATTGGTGC
>CAIUPE010000072.1 GCA_903900975.1 uncultured Hyphomicrobiales bacterium
CAGACCCTTCCTACCATTCAAGCGGTCGGGAAGCCGGGTGGGGAACCGAGATGACGACGGTCGTACGAGACCTCATTGCGAACGGTCCCCACCCACCTCCAAATTAACACACTTCAAACACACAATTGCGAGCGAACGCGAAGCAACCCAGCTAGCGGCTGTTTTTAAAGCGCTGTGTTAAAACACATTTTTACTTTCACCATCAGCTGGGTTGCTTCGCTTGCGCTCGCAATGACGGATGTGATGTTAGAGCGGAATATTATCGTGCTTCTTCCAAGGTCGCTCTGGCTTCTTTGTTGCCAACATCGCAAGCCCGCGAGCGATGCGCCTGCGGGTTGAATGCGGCATGATAACTTCATCAATATAGCCGCGCTCGGCTGCAACGAAGGGCGATAGGAAGCGCTCTTCATAGTCCTTCGTTTTAGCGGCAATCGCATCGCTATCGCCGATATCGGAGCGGAAAATAATTTCCACTGCACCCTTGGCACCCATCACCGCGATTTGCGCGGTTGGCCAAGCGAAATTGATATCGCCGCCCAAATGTTTGGATGCCATCACGTCATAGGCACCGCCAAAGGCTTTGCGGGTAATGACAGTGATCAAAGGTACGCTTGCCTCGCCATAGGCGAAAAGCAGCTTGGCACCATGCTTGATGAGGCCGCCATATTCTTGCGCCGTACCCGGCAGGAAGCCCGGCACATCGACAAAGGTGACAATCGGAATTTCAAACGCATCGCAAAACCGCACGAAGCGCGCGGCTTTGCGCGATGCATCCGAGTCGAGCACACCTGCGAGTACCATTGGCTGATTGGCGACGATACCGACCGTGCGGCCCTCCATTCGGCCAAAGCCGGTGAGGATGTTTTTGGCGAAGCTTTCCTGAATTTCAAAGAAATCGCCCTCATCCACCGTCTTCTGGATAAGCTCTTTCATATCGTAAGGCTTGTTCGGATTTTCCGGCACCAGCGTATCGAGCGATAGATCAACGCGATCAGCCGTGTCGAAGCTCGGCCAATGCGGCGCTCCATCGGTGTTGTTGGCGGGAAGAAAATCAATCAGGCGGCGAACCTGCAACAAGGCCTCGACATCATTGTCCCAAGCGCCATCGGCAACCGATGATTTCGAGGTGTGGACCTTAGCGCCACCGAGTTCTTCCGCCGTCACCGTCTCATTGGTGACGGTTTTGACGACATCGGGGCCGGTGACGAACATATAAGAGCGGTCGCGCACCATGAAGATGAAATCGGTCATCGCAGGCGAGTACACATCGCCGCCCGCACATGGTCCCAAAATCACCGAAATTTGCGGAATAACGCCGGAGGCAATCACATTGCGGCGGAACACTTCGCCATAGCCGCCTAACGCCGCCACACCCTCTTGAATACGCGCACCACCGGCATCAAACAGACCGATGATGGGAGCGCGCATTTTGAGCGCCATATCCTGAATTTTATTGATCTTTTGCGCGTGGGTCTCAGACAGCGAGCCACCGAAGACGGTGAAGTCTTTCGCGAACACAAACACCGTGCGGCCATTGACCGTGCCCCAACCGGTGACAACACCGTCACCGGGGATTTTCGTCTTTTCCATCCCAAAATCAGTCGAGCGATGCTGGACGAACATATCGAACTCTTCGAACGAGCCATGATCCATCAGCAATTCAATCCGCTCGCGAGCCGTGAGCTTGCCGCGCGCGTGCTGCGCATCGATGCGCACCTGTCCACCACCAAGGCGGGCTTGGGCACGCCGATCATCGAGCTTTTCGAGAATGTCTTTCATGGTCCATCCGTTAAGGGTTGGGCAGATCATCGTCCGCCTTCTTGATACCGGTCTTACCATGCCACCCTTGCAAGGGGCAGTGCGACAAAGGATTAACTGTCCATCACGAGCAAAGCGCGGGTTTCACATCGGTATGGCTAAAATCATTGCCTTTGAACAAAAGCGGCTCATCCCTTTCTTTGGCGAGCGCGTAGGCAAAAACATCGCCGAAATTGAGTGCTGCCTTGTGGTTGCCCTTGCCATAAGTGAGATAGGCCAACCGTGCGCGATGGGCTTGGGTGATGGTTACGGGCTCGATGATTATTCCCGACCGTGCGACAAAAGCATCCAATCGAGCGGCAGCACCAATGCGATCACTTCGATCAATCACAATGGAAATCTCCAGCAAGTTAGCGGAAGACATTCTGGCGTGATCAGCTTCAAGAATTGCTTGGGTAAATTTTCCCGCTTCGGGTTCAAAAAACATAATCGCTGCGAGGGCAGATGAATCGACGATCATTGCGGCATGCCTCTCTCGTCATAGAGAAACGAATGGTCTGACGAGATGCCGCTTTCTTTCAATTCGCGTCCGCATTCTTCGGCAATTTTCATTAATTCATCAAATTTTGCTTTGCGCGATTGACGCTCGGACTGCGTCTCAATCTCCGCCAAGCGCTTGGCGACCGCCTCTCCAACGGCGGCTGTCATGGACATGCCCGTCAATTCCGCGAGCTTTTTAACGTCGCGATAGATCTCGTCGTTTTTAATATTGAGCGACATGGGTTTCTACCTTTTATGCCTCGAAGGGTAGAATGCCAGAAATCGACCAAGGCCTCAAGATTTTCCGATCAATATCGTCGCTGCCGCTTGAAACTCGCTCCAACGACGGGCGCGGCGGGCCAAGGCCTCGTCATCCGCTCCCCAAATGGCCATTTGCACGTCTTCATCGACATGGGCGGCGGCCCAGATGTCAGCAGCGCTAAAAACCCCTGCCCGTAATGCAAAGGCCAGCACAGCAGAGCCCGTAAGCGTAGTGGCCACATGCAGCGCCGCCAGTTCTAGCGGATCGGTGATCGCGCGGGCGGCGTCTTGCACGGCCTGCCGCGTCTCGGCGGGCTGGGCTATATGCATGAAACCCTCGGTGAGGTTAAACTGCCAGCCTTGGTGCTCGCGCGCCCAATCGAGCACGGGGTTCCACGCTTCCTTCTGACGCTCGACAAGCCGCGCCGGATCGGTGGCGCGATAGCACAGGAAATCGGATCCCGCATATTTGGCCAGATCATCTGCAGTTTCCTGCATACGATCCACCACGCCTTCAAGCGCTGCATTGGCAATACGGGTAAGCGGCATCTCGGCGGGATCGAGAAACTCGCCGACCTTGCGCCATTCTTCTGCAATTTGCTCCGTCAGCACTGCTTGCGGGAGGACAAAGGCGCGTCGGGTTGGCGTGCGCACCGGGCGACCGTCGAGCATCACCGAAAAACCGCCTTCAACGGGGCTGACGGTGACCTCTTTCCAGAAGCGCTTTGGCAGGTTTTTGCGCAGGTCTTTGCGCGCCATTTCATGCGGATCGATGGCCGCTATCGCGGCATCAAAGATCGAGCGGTCGGAAGTGGTCATGGGCTTATTCTTCCGGTGCTTCGGCGATCGGATCGTAGCGCTTGGCATCGAGCCCTAACAGGTTCCAGCTTTGCTGCATGTGCTGCGGCAAGGGCGCTGTGACATCGATCGGCTTGCCCGAGCGCGGATGCGGTACCACGATGCGGCGTGCCAGAAGATGCAGGCGGTTTTGAATGCCGCCCGGCAGCTCCCAATTCTCGATGTTGAAATATTTCGGATCGCCCACAATCGGGTGGCCGATATGGGCGGCATGTGCGCGTAACTGATGGGTACGGCCCGTCACCGGCTTCATCGACAGCCAGCTCAGCTTTTGCGCCGCTGTTTCAACCACCGCGTAATAGGTAACCGCATGGCTTGCGCCCTCATCCCCATGATGGGCGACCTGCATCTTGGCATCGCCCTCATCATCCTCACCTTTGGCGAGGTAAGTGGAGACGCGGCCCTGCTTGACGCGGGGCACGCCCGCCACCAGCGCCCAATAGATTTTCCGCGTCACGCGCGAGCGGAAGCTTTTGGCCAATGCTGATGCAGCAAAGCGGGTTTTGGCAATCACGATGCAGCCGGACGTATCCTTATCCAGACGATGCACCAGACGCGGCTTCTGGCCTTGCGCATCGCGCAGCGCCTCGAGCATGCCATCGAGATGGCGAACGGTGCCCGAGCCGCCCTGAACGGCCAGACCGAAGGGCTTGTTCAGCACCATCATGTCATCATCTTCATAGAGCACCATGGCGCGGATGGCCGCGACATCGCCCGCTTCGGCCTGCGGCGAACGCGCGACAACGCCTGTTGCCTCATCGATACGCAAAGGAGGAACGCGGACGGTTTGGCCCGCCTCAAGCCTATCCTTCGTCTCAACGCGTTTCATATTGACGCGCAATTCACCCTTCCGCGCAATGCGCTGGATATGGCTGAACGAGAGCCCCGGAAAGCGGTGTTCTAGAAAGCGATCAACCCGCATACCGGCCTCATCCTCGGTCACATTGAGGTTGAGAACAGCGGTAGGCAGCGGCGCGTGTTTCACAATCGCCTTGGGGGCCTGTTCGACGACGCCCAATTCGGCAGCGCGGATCGCCTTTTCTTTGGCCTGTTTATCGCGCCTCATGTGAGCATCCTAACCGCATAAAGGCCAAAAGCGAGGCCGAGGATTGCGAGCACGACCGAGCCCACAACATAAATAAGAGCCGTCACCATCTCCCCGCGCTCATAGAGCAGCATGGCGTCGAGCGAAAAGGCGGAAAACGTGGTGTAACCGCCCAAAATACCGGTCGTGACAAAGAGGCGTGCCTCCTGCGACCAGCTTTCGGTGGCTTTAAACGCAAAAAACCCCGCAGCAAGCCCCATCAGGATCGAACCGGTTATATTAATCGCCATAATGCCGAACGGAAAATCCGTGCCAGCCAACCGGCCAACCGCCTGATTGACCAGATGACGAACGGCCGCACCAATGCCGCCGCCAAGGAAAACGATGAGAGTTGAGTTCATGGGAGGGAGTTTAGCAGAGAATAGCTGGGGTGAGAAGGGTTTGAGCGGAGGGGTTAGTGAGCGCCATAACACCCGTCATCGCGAGCGAACGCGAAGCGACCCAGTTGATGGAAAAAGAAAGGGCGCCGCGTTCACGTTGCACCCTTTTAAAAAGCGCTAGCTGGATTGCTTCGCGTTCGTCACTCAAAACGATTCACCGGATCGTTTTGTTTGCTATGCAAACCGTTCCTCACCTCGCAAGGACGGCTACGTTATTCCCCCCGCTCCGATCTTAACTTCGCCCAATATTCCAGCCGCTTTTTGATATCGCGCTCGAAGCCGCGTTCAACGGGCTCGTAAAATTGCCGGCGGCCGATTTTTTCGGGGAAATAGTTTTGGCCGGAAAAGGCATCCGGCTCGTCGTGGTCGTAGCGATAGCCTTTGCCATAGCCCTCGGCGCCCATGAGTTTCGTGGGTGCGTTGAGGATGGTTTTGGGCGGCATCAGCGAGCCGCCCTCTTTCGCCGACCGCATCGCGGATTTCCAGGCGATGTAAACGGCGTTCGATTTAGGGGCTGTGGCGAGGTAGACCGTAGCGTGTGCCAAAGCCAATTCGCCTTCGGGGGAGCCTAAGAAATCATAGGCGTCCTTGGCGGCGTTCGCCACGACAAGCGCTTGCGGGTCGGCCATGCCGATATCTTCGACCGCCATGCGCACGAGGCGGCGACCTAAGAACAGCGGGTTCTCGCCGGCATCCAGCATTCGGGCGAGGTAATAGAGCGCGGCATCGGGATCGGAGCCGCGCACGCTTTTATGCAGCGCGCTGATGAGGTTGTAATGGCCATCCTCGCTCTTGTCGTAGATGGGTGCGCGGCGCTGCACGATCTCGGCTAGCGTGGCGGTGTCAAATACTTCGCCCAGCTTGGCGGAGCGCCAGATTTCCTCGGCAAGTGTGAGGGAAGCACGGCCATCGCCGTCTGCCATTGCAAGCAACGCCAAGCGCGCATCGGCGTCGAGCGGCAAGGGTTTGCCCTCAACCTCTTCCGCCCGCGTCAGAAGCTGGTTGATTGCTGTCTCGTCTAACGAGCGGAAGGTCAGCACACGCGCGCGCGACAAGAGAGCGGCATTCAGCTCGAAGGACGGGGTTTCCGTCGTTGCCCCGATCAGCGTGATGGTGCCGTCTTCCATGACCGGCAAGAATGCATCTTGCTGGCTGCGGTTGAAGCGGTGGATTTCGTCGACGAAGAGCAAGGTGCCCTGCCCGCTCATGCGGCGGCCGCGCGCGGCATCGAAGACTTTTTTGAGGTCCGCTACACCAGAAAAAATCGCCGATATCGGTTCAAAATGCAGCGTCGTCTCATGGGCCAAGAGCCGAGCAACGGTCGTTTTACCCGTACCCGGTGGCCCCCAGAAGATGAGAGATCCTAACGAGCCTGACGCAATAAGGCGCGTTAACAGCCCGCCCTCGCCCACCAGATGATCTTGGCCTGCGACTTCTTCAAGTTTGGTGGGACGCAACCTGTCGGCGAGCGGGCGCGGCGCTTCTTTCTCCAAGCCTGCCGCCGTGAAAAGATTCGACATCAACCACCCACTTTGCTGGTGAGCGTTTGCCCACCGCGTTTAATCACCAAGGCCCAATAATATTGACGCGGGCGCTGGAGCGCTACCACATCTTTTGAGGCTTTGACGGCCTCGCCATCGATTGAAACGATCACATCACCTTTTTGCAGACCAACTTCTTCCGCCGCAGAGCCTGCTTTCACATTTGTGACAACAACCCCGTCACTGCTGATGTCCAGAGCCATTTCCTCCGCAAGCGCAGGCGAGGCATTCGCGACTGTGGCTCCGGCCAGTGGCCAACGACCGGTAAGCGTTTGAAGGTCACGGGGCGCCGTCTCGGGTGCTACAATCGTATTGATCGAAAGCGTGATGAGTTTACCTCCGCGATTAACCCGCATCGCGGCCTTGCTGTCCAAGGCCTTGGTAGCGAAGCGAAAGCCGAAGCCGTCGGCATCTTCGACCGTTTGATCGTCAAGTGCCACAATCACGTCACCGGGTTTTAGGCCTGCTGTCGCTGCAGGGCCTTTATCGACCAAAGACACGACGAGTGCGCCGATGGGGCGGTCCAATTCGAGGCTTTCAGCAATATCGGCGGTTACCGGCTGCAACCGTCCGCCAAACCAAGGGCGACGAACGACTTTGCTGCCCTCGCGCGCTGAAGCGGCTACCACTTTGATCATATTAACAGGGATCGCGAACCCTATGCCATTGCTGCCACCCGATTTGGAATAGATAGCGGTGTTAATGCCAATTAAACGGCCCTCGACATCGACCAAAGCTCCGCCTGAATTACCGGGGTTGATGGCAGCGTCGGTCTGGATAAAGAGCTGATAATCGGAGCCGCTAATTTGGGTGCGCGATAAAGCGGACACAATGCCAGATGTCACCGTCTGGCCAACGCCAAAGGGATTTCCAAGCGCCAGCACGAGATCTCCCACTTCAACCGAATCAGAATTGCCAAGTTCGACAACGGGTAGATTATGAATACCCTTGAGGCGTAAAATAGCGAGATCGCTGCGCGGATCACGCAGGACAATATCGGCATCAAATTCGCGCTTATCATTTAGTGCAACCTTCACGTCGGTCATACCATCAATGACATGCTGGTTGGTCACCACCAGCCCATCTGCATCGATAATCACGCCCGAGCCTTGCGAGCGCTGGATACGGTCAGGAGCTTGGCCGCCTTGCAGACCGAAAAAATGTTGAAAAAACGGATCATCGAGCAGCGGATTGCGGACGCCTTTTTGCACACGCGCGGCATAAACATTGACGACAGCGGGAGCCACGCGCTTCACGATGGGCGCGAAGGAGGCTTTCATCTCCACGACAGATTTAGGGGTTTGAGCCTCGGCTGGTGCCAACACAAGCAAAGCTAAGACGGCACATAATCCAGCAAATCGATGCATCCGCTTCTCCTTCTCGTTACCTGACATATAAGGATCAGCTGCAAACGGCAAAAGGGACCTCGATTTCGATAAGCGCGTTTCGATGGTATGAAAATATTTCCTCCTATCCGTCTTTGCGAGTGGTGAGGAGTGGTTTGCCAAGCAAACAAAAAGGTCCAGTGGACCTTTTTGAATGACGAACGAAGCAAACCAGCTGATGGTATCAGAGAGAGCTATGTTTTACCGTTGTATCCTCATAATTTCATTTAGCTGGATTGCTGCGCGTTCGCTCGCAATGACAGTAAATCGCTCGCAATGACGATAAAAAAACGGGCGGCCTTTTGGGCCGCCCGTTTGAATTTCTGCTTATGGCAAAAGCCGATTAAGCGACTTCGACGATTTCCGACTTCATCGTTGGGCCCGAATCGAGACCCTTCGCATCAAAATCACGATCGATAAATTCAATAACGGCCATCGGCGCGTTATCGCCATAACGGAAGCCAGCCTTGAGCACGCGGGTGTAACCACCATTGCG
>CAIUPE010000073.1 GCA_903900975.1 uncultured Hyphomicrobiales bacterium
CCGTTGCGTTAGATTCCTGAAACCGCCAACTAAATAATTTCTTATTTTAATCATGACAAAATCACAATCTCGCCGCTTTTACGATCCAAAGTCCAATCTGTAATTTGGAAAGCTAATCAGCTTTCCGTTATGACAACTCCGCTCTGTGAAAATCACGAGACCGGTGCGGGAATAAAGTCAGGAGTAAAGACGATGAAGCATTTTTATAAATTGGGCCTTGCGGCCTCCGCTCTCCTTTTGGCGACCTCGGCTTTCGCTGCGGATCTTCCAAAAAAGACCAATGCCCCCGTAGCAGCTGTTCCCGTGGCTATGCCACGCAGTTACTCTTGGACCGGCGTTTATGGTGGCTTGAATGGTGGCTATGGCTTTGGCAATTACACTGAAGACGGCAAAGACACTTTCGGCAATCCAACGGGCGGCTTGCTCGGTGTAACAGGTGGCTACAATTATCAGATGGCCAGTCGTTGGGTCCTCGGCGTCGAGGCAGACCTCGGAATGGCCAATGTCAAGGCGTCAAATGTCGGTTCCAGTGAGTTGCGTTACACCAACACGTTCCGTGGTCGCCTCGGTTATGCCGTTGATCGCACCATGCCTTACTTAACGGCTGGTTATGCCGGCGGCTCAACCCATGATGATAATGGCGGCTCAACGTCCGACACCTATCACAATGGTTGGACGGCCGGTGCCGGTGTCGAAATGGCACTCACCGATAATTGGTCCGCTAAAGTGGAAGGGCTTTATGTCCATCTCAACAGCGAAGGTTTCCCGGGTGGCGGAACGTCTGGCGCAGATCTGGGCCTTGCCCGTATCGGTTTGAACTACCGCTTCTGATCGATCATCCATCGATATAGGAACGAGCCCGCAGTTCCTGCTGCGGGCTCTTTTTGTTACCCCTGCGGAGTTGTCACGGCAAAGGCTGGAACACGCGCAGCAAAATCATCAAGCCAGGCTGTCAAGCGAGGCCGCCCCGTACGCCACCCTCCTCCGAAACGAAGATCGAGATAGCCCAACGCGCAAGCTACGGCGATGGCTCCGATGGTAGGTACCGGCGAAAGATGAGGCAGATGGGCTTCAAGACTATCAAGGCCCCGCGTTACTTTTCCGCTTTGGTGCTCTACCCACTTCGGCTCGCGCTTGCCTTCATCGCGGAAACGGGTTTCGTAAACCTGTAATAACGCCGCATCCATGACGCCATCGGCGAGCGCTTGCAGGGTGAGAACCTCAAATCGCTCTTTGCTCGCCGGCGGAATAAGTTTTCCACCTCCCGCCAAATAATCGAGATATTCGACGATCACACGGGAATCATAAAGCGTTGTGCCATCCTCCAGCGTTAAAGCCGGTATTTTGCCCAACGGATTTTTGGACCGGATTGCATCCTCGGGGTCAAGTGTGTTGGCAACAATAATCTCGATATGATCCATCAAGCCGAGGACATGGGCGGCAATCTTGACCTTCCGGCCAAAAGGGGAAGCGGGCGACGAACGCAAAATCATTGGCGGTTTCCTGTTTTTCGTTAAAGCCTCCCGACCTCGATATCAGGAAATCCGTCGCTCATCCAGCCGATCAGAATCCTTTCGAAATGGTCTCACCGGCAATCCAATCAACATTCCAGCCATGGCCGTCGTCCTGTTTGAGCAGGGCGTCCAACCAAGGCATCAATTTTTCGAGTTCATCTGAAAGTCGCCAAGGCGGATTGACGATGATCATACCGGTACCCGACAAGCCCCCTGTTGACGACATCCGCTTGACGCGAAGTTCGGCACGTAAAATTTTTGGAATTCCAGCTTCCGCCAGATCGACCAAAAATCGCTTGGTCTCTTCAAAATTTTTCACCGGATACCATAAGAGATACATTCCCGTCGGCCATTTGCGATAAGCGGCAGCAAAGGCCTGAACCATGGTTGAAAACTCGTCGCGCTCTTCATAGGGCGGATCGATCAGGACGATACCGCGTCGCTCCTTGGGCGGCACGCATGCTTTAAGCGCCGTATAACCGTCAAGTTCCAGAATTTTTGCGCGGCCGTCAAAGTTAAAATTTTCTGCCAATTTTCGGGCATCTTGTGGATGCTTCTCGACAAAAATCATTCGGTCTTCGGCCCGTGTCATCTGACGCGAAAGTTCGGGCGAGCCGGGATAGGTGTCCCGACCTTTAAAGGCTTGTAAAGCCTTTACCGCATCGAGAAAGGGACCCAGCAGTTCACGGACCGAAGGCGGCATATCTGCCTTCAACACGCGCCCGATGCCGTCGTGCCATTCACCAGTCTTCGATGCAGCCTCGCCTTTCAGGTCGTAAAAGCCGATGCCCGCATGGGTATCGATCACGCGAAACGGGGTGTCTTTCGCTTTGAGATGCGTCAGACAACGGGCCAAAATGATATGTTTGAGAACATCGGCAAAATTGCCGGCGTGGTAGCTGTGTCGATAATTCATGATCTGCCGCGCATAGCCCTGCTGACGAAGTGCGGCTTGATCCTTTAATGGACGGGAAGCATCGTCACGCTTTTGGCACGACAGCTTTACCCTTCGATTTCCGGGCACGCACGAAAACTTTTAACATCTCTTGTGAAGCAGATGCGAACTTCCTGCAACTCGCCCTTCGAGCATGCCACGGACATCATGGACGAAGTAAGCCCCGGATTGATGTCCGAAAACGCTTTTTCAACATCGATAGGAGCCAATGAAACTTCGCTTTTCGGTTGCAGGAAGGCAGCGGGTATCGCAATATGTTGGCGGGCTGCGGCGACATCTGACAGATAGTCGGCCGGTGCCCGAGCGGTGCAGGTACCATGCCGCTTCCATTCATGTTCAGCCAAGCGATCATCGGGGAAGAGCCGATGCGCCGTTTCCAAGACCGATTTCGGCAGGTCGGTCTGGTCGCTCGGACATTCGATTGGATACCCATGCTCGAATTGCGGCCAGAGCCCATGAATGACGAACCCGTTGGATTGGCCAGAAGCGCATTGCTCCGTACTGCGTTTATCGCCACCATTGGCACAATAGGCTGGCGACCATGACAGGGCCAAAACGTAGAAATCAAAACTTCCCGGTGCTGCACCCTTTTGCTCGCCCTTGGCTTGCGCCCAGACGGGAGTGGCCAACACCAAGGCAGCGAGGATGTAAAGAATACGGCGGATCATAATACAAACTCCCGACAAAAAGGGCCAATACCGCGATACTGCCACGTGCGCCATGCGCGCGCGACTGTCCTTTTGGACAGGTGACAACCCGAATCAAGGGTTAATAAACGCCCTTGAAATCGCCATCATCGGTATCATCGGGTTCTGGCGGCAAAGCTGCCAAGGTCTTCGGATCGATAGGACGGACAGGTGGCAAAGGAGTTGCAGATATATTGCCAACAGATGGAGCGACATCAGCCACCCGAATTTCCGATGCGCCATTCGGGGGCGTGTAATTTAACCCTGCAATTTTGCTAGCATCCGGACGCGCAGGAATTCGTCGTGCAATTTGAAGCTTCGGTTGGCAGACGTGACGCTGCCAAGCCGTATCATGCCGTGCGAGATCGATATGGATGTGATTGGCGTGATAGGAATCGGAGCCAGGGGCCAAAACGGTGGTGAAATAATCGCAAGCATCAAGCGCAATTTCGCGCAAAAAGGCCTGATCTCGGCCATCGCCTTGCCATCCGCTCAGCACCGTCATCGCCCGCCCATCGGAAAATTTGAATCCCATGACATCGACCGCATTGCCAAACGCGTGCTCGGAAATATTGGCAATCCATTTGCTGTCTTGGTTCCGGCAGGAATATGAGCCCACGGTCATTCCAGTCACATGCTGGTGGTAATACAGCATCGACGCAGGCTCCACGACTTCTGCTAACCAACGATCCAAACTGGATAGCGCCGAGCAGGACATCGTCGCCCGGCTGGTCAACCCAACGGTACCGCCTGCCAGCGCACTGACCCTTAGCGGTTGTTGCAACCCGCACGCACCTGGTCCATCGATCCGGTCCATCGGTTCGACATAGGCGGACATTTTCACCGCTCCCGACGAAAGGCATTTTGCCTCAACCTCGTCGCGCCAAGGCGCACGTGTATCGAACCGCATGCCGCAACCGACAAGCACCAATAGGACGGCGAGCGTTAAGGTCCGTTTGATCTGCTGAGTTACCATGTCGCAACTTTGCCGCGCTATGGTTTTTTTTGTGTTAAGATGAACCGGAAAAGTCGGACTAATGTCCTGTTCAGCGGATTTGTTGGATGGCGGACAGCATCCACGGCCCCCCGCCATCACGCCGGAAGGTCCAAATTTCTGTGACCTCTTGCGGATGAATCGGATCACCACCCACAACACGATCCGAACCGCGCTGATAGGTGGCATCGATCAGCGAGAACCGCATGGCGACGGTGGCATAATCGACGGACCCTTCACCCCATGCCTCAGACAGATCACCCTGTAAAAGCTTGACCTGTGACACCCGATTAACCGTACCGTGGCCGGCATTCTGCGCCAAATCTTCGGCAAAGTAAGACACCATTTCGGGCGTCGCCATTTCGCGAAGTGCGTGAAGATCCTCGCGGCTATACGCTTCCTGAATGGCATAGAGGCCTTGCTCAAAGGTCGCAAAATCCTCCGGCGTCACGGTAACCTGCCGAACTGATGGAACAGCAGCAGGCCGTGGCTGCCCTATGCTTGCACCCATGAGGCCCATTGTCCCGCCGACGGGATTAATCCGGGTGACAAAAAGTCCGATCACGAACTTTATTGCAAAATACAGCAATGCGATCTGGATCATGAGGCCAAAAAACGACATTCCGCCGCCGAGTCCACCGCCAAATCCGTGCCCAAACATCATGCCAATGAGGCCCGCGCCAAGAAACCCACCCAACAGGCCGGTGCCAAAACCGCCAGCACCACCAAACATCCCACCTCCGCCATAGGCCGGCTGGCCATAAGACGGCGATGGTGCCGTTGGCGCGAAACTCCGCTGCATCGGCTGAGCTGCGAAAGGAGCCGTCGGCGTTGAAAGCGGCGGCATATACGTAAAGCTTCCTCTGCTACCGCTCGAAAACCCGGATCCTGCCCGTGCTTCCGCGACTGATACCGTTACACAAGCGATCAATCCAACCAAGAGCAACGCAAAGGCAGCGCGAAAAAGTGAATTAAAACCCATAGGCCTATCCTCGGCATGTCATCCTTCCGCACTATATGGGATGTCCCTTACGTTTCGAAAAGAGGCGATCAAACTTTCCAGCGCTCAGCCAAAGCGTCATCGACGGATTTCGCATCCACCCAATCGCCCGAAGTGCCATCGGCGCGGTATTCTTTCTTCCAAAACGGGGCACGGGTTTTTAAGTAATCCATAATGAAATTAGCCGCATCAAAGGAAGCGGTGCGGTGCGACGATGCTGTCACCACCAACACAATGCCATCACCGGGTTCCATCTTACCATGGCGATGAATAACGGTGACACCGAACAACGGCCACCGCGTGCTGGCCTCCGTTACAACGGATCCTATTTCGTCGTCCGCCATGCCCGGATAATGCTCGAGCTCAAGCGCAGCCAAGCGCCCGCCCTCGCTGCGGCAAAAGCCGGTAAAACTTGTTACCGCACCAACATCCTCGCCAAGACGCGACAAAGCCTCAATCTCGGCCGCCGCATCGAAAGGCTCAGACTGGATTCGAATGGTGAGTCGAGGCGTCATAAAAACTCAACCGCCTGTCATCGGCGGAAAGAATGCAATCTCGCTCGCGCCCGCAATCGATGCGTCGGGTTTGACATGTTTGCGATTGATCGCAGCACGCACAATGGCGGGATTCTCAAAGGCATAGGCATATTCTTCGCCTCGCGTTTGCAACCAACCGGCAAGTTCGGCCACGGTCAGCACGCTATCGGGAACGCTGACGCGCTCTTCCGAAAGCCCTACCCGCTCGCGGACCCACGCAAAATAGACGAGTTTAAGCTCACTCATCGAGATCGACCACATGGCGAATACCTGCTTTGAAATAGTCATAGCCGGTATAAAGCGTCAACAATGCCGCGACCCACAATAACGTCATGCCGATCATGACATTGCCCGGCAAAACCCGCTCGCCGGCATCGCCCACGATCAGAAAGCCAATGGCTACCAGTTGCAGCGTCGTCTTCCACTTTGCAATGGTTGAAACCGGAACGCTAACCTGCAATTCGGCTAAAAACTCCCTAAGCCCTGAAACCAAAATCTCACGGCTTAAAATTACAATCGCCGCCCAAATCGACCAGCCTACAATGGTGTGGTTGGCCACCAACATCATCAAAGAGGCGGCCACCAGCAATTTGTCGGCAATCGGATCAAGCATCCGCCCAAGTGAGGATTGCTGCTCCCATATACGGGCGAGATAGCCGTCAAAAAAATCGGTAATAGCCGCCAGCGCGAACACGCCAAAGGCGATCCAGCGCATCACCGGCTCATCGGGCCAGAACATGCACGCCACCACAATTGGCACCGCCACCACCCGCCCATAAGTCAGGATGTTGGGGATGGTAAAAGGACCTAAACGCTTACGAGCTGTTGCTGTCGTCATGATCAAACTCGAAGCATATCGCCAAGGTACCCGTCAACCAACAATAACGGAAACCGACACGTGTCACCGACCGACATCATGAAAAAAGTCATAAACCGCGCGCGCGGTCGCTTCATTCACCCCCGGCGTTTTGGTCAGATCCTCCAGCGAAGCCCGCGAAATCGCCTTGGCCGTGCCGAAATGCAGCAACAAAGCACGTTTGCGCTGCGGCCCGATACCGGAAATCTCGTCGAGCGGATTTTTGGTGAAATCCTTCTTCCGCCGCGCCCGATGCGTGCCAATTGCAAAGCGATGCGCCTCGTCGCGCAAGCGCTGGATGAAATACAGCGCAGGATCACGCGGCGCGAGCTTGAACGGATCGCGTCCCAGCACAAAAAACGTCTCGCGCCCTGCATCGCGATCAGGCCCCTTAGCCACACCCACCAGCGGCACGCCGTCAATGCCAAGCTCAGCCAAAACGGTTTTAGCCGCCTCCAACTGCCCCCGCCCGCCATCAACCAGCACGAGATCGGGCCAATCGGGCATGGTGTCCTCTTTGGCCTCAATATCCGTGCCGCCCTCCGTCTCCCGCACGCCTCCTTTCTGCAACCGCGCAAAACGGCGCGTCAGCACTTCGCGCATCATGCCGAAATCGTCGCCGGGGGTGATGTCGGTCGATTGAATATTGAACGTCCGGTAATGCGGCTTGGAGAAGCCCATCATACCGGCCACCACCATCGCACCCACCGCATTGGTGCCCATAATATGCGAGTTGTCATAAATCTCGACCCGACGCGGCGGCGCTTCGAGGCCAAACGCATTGCCCAGCGCCATCAAAAGCTGCTTTTGCGAGGCGGTATCAGACAGTTTGCGGGACAGTGCCTCTTTGGCGTTTGACGCGGCATGATCGACGAGATCGCGCTTCTCACCGCGCTTCGGGGCTGCAACTTCAACCTTACTATCGGTGCGGAGCGACAAGGCCTCGCCCAAAAGCTCCATATCCTCGACGTCGTGCGAGAGCAGCACGAGGCGTGGCGCGGGCTTATCATCGTAAAACTGCGCCACGAACTGGCCAAGCACCTCTTCCGCCGCAATGGTGCGGTCGGCTTTGGGGAAAAAGGCGCGGTTCCCCCAATTCTGGAAGTTGCGGAAGAAAAACACCTCGATGCAGAACTGACCCGCCTCCTCGTGTAATGCAAAGACATCCGCCTCCTCGACCGATTGCGGGTTGATGTCCTGCGTCGAGACGATTGCCGAGAGGGCTGCGAGACGATCCCTGATACGGGCTGCGGTTTCAAACTCCAGCGCATCGGAGGCTTCCTGCATATCGCGCCCGAGCCGTGCTTTGACCGCTTGGCTTTTACCCGAAAGGAAATCACGCGCCTCGGTCACGAGCCGCTGATAGCCCACCGGATCAATCTCGCCCGTGCACGGGCCCGCACAGCGTTTGATTTGATAGAGCAGGCACGGCCTTGAGCGGTTCTCGTAATAGGAATCGGTGCAGGTGCGGAGCAAGAACGCGCGTTGCAACGCTGTAATCGTCCGGTTCACCGCCCATACGCTGGCAAACGGACCGAAAAACTGGCCCTGCCGGTTGCGTGCCCCGCGATGCTTTGTGAGCTGCGGCGCCACATGGTCGCTCGTCACCAAAATATAGGGAAAGCTTTTATCGTCGCGGAGAAGCACATTGAACCGCGGCTTCAACTGCTTGATGTAATTGGCTTCGAGGAGAAGCGCCTCGGATTCGGTTTCCGTGGTCACAAATTCCATCGAGGCCGTCTCGGCAATCATCCGCGCAATCCGGCTCGTATGCCCCACACCGCGCGCATAATTCGAGACGCGCTTTTTGAGGCTCTTGGCCTTGCCGACATAGAGCACATCGCCTGCGCCATCGATCATCCGATACACGCCCGGCGCATTGGGCAGCGTCTTTAACGCTTTCTGGATAACTTCAACGCCAGCCCGCAACCGTTGCGGCGCGGCCTCGCCTGAAAAATCGAGATCAATACCGGAGCTTTCCTCGCCGATGAAATCGGCATCGGTCAGCTCACCATCCAAATCCTCGGACAGGCTGACATTATCCGGCACATCCATTTCTGGAACCGAATCGTCCGTGCGGGGATGTGGAGTGCGCGCCATGCACCGGATTTAAGGTGTAATCGGTGAAGTTAAAAGGGGGGGGGATATGCCCCCTGCAACTTCCCTTATTGGTCCGTGCACACTTTACGCTCCTGATCTGTCGATTTTGTCTTGGTGCAGGATTGCACCTTTATCGTAGTAGGCTTCGGCGCGCCGGCCACTTGCACAACTTTTGGATGGGCAACGGTGTCAGGCAGGTTCGCAGCTGAAAGGATCTTGTGCTTGGTAGGCCCAAACTCCACCATTACCGAGGCACCAGGCTGAAAAATCGGATCGCCCGGCCCCTGAAGCTGATCGAGAATTTGAGTCGAGCCATCGGCAAAGGCGATGGTATATTCAATGCCATTGCCGGATTCGACCGCATTTTGTACGACGGCACCGGCAATGGCTCCCGCCAAAATACCCTCAAGTGTTGCTTGGTTGGATTGTCCGAAGGCCGCACCTGCTCCGCCGCCTAACAAGGCCCCTGTCCCGATACCCAAATTCGGATCGGCGTGAATATTGACGGCGTGTTGCGCGATCACTGTGCCAAATTTCACTTTGGATGCCTGTCCGGCATCATCGGCACTAATATCGTTGACACCTTTGGTTACACAGGCGGCCAACGAAATCGCAATCAAGCTTAAAAAGAATGATATTTTCAGGTTCATAGAATCGTTCCGTTGGGTGACTGCTTCGAAAAATGGGGCACGCCGAAGCAGCTACCCTTGACTGGCAGTGTAGACGACCCGCAATCTTTGAAACCTGTCACAAAGGACAGGTCCATCGTGCACCGGCGCCACGCCATTTTTCTCTGACAACGGCGAGCGAATCCCTTATCCATGTCAAATGAGCACCCATTTTGATGAGTATGAGTTCTTCCACCGCCGTCACCGCCTGATCGACGCCATGGAGGCGCGCGGGCTTGATGGCCTGTTGCTGTTCCAGCAAGAGAGCATGTTCTGGCTGACAGGCTATGACACGTTCGGCTTCTGCTTCTTCCAGTGCCTTTATCTTGGCGCGGACGGCACGATGGCACTGCTCACCCGCTCCGCCGATCTCAGACAGGCGCAGCACACCTCTATTCTGAAAGACATCCGCATCTGGAAAGATGGCAAGGATGCTAACCCGTCCCGCGATCTGTTAGCCATGGTGCGCGACCTCGGCGGCACCGGCAAGCGCTTGGGCGTCGAGTTCGACAGCTATGGACTAACCCATTTCAGCGGCAAAAGGCTGGAAGCGGCCTTTGACGGACAAGCAACGCTCATCGACGCGTCCGACATCGTTACACGTCTGCGCGCCATCAAATCAGAAGCGGAAATCGTCTATGTCCGCGAATCCGCTCGCCTCTCCGACCTCGCCGACAAAGCGGGGATCGAGGCCATCCATGCCGGCGCCGACGAGGGCGAAATTTTGGCAGCCCAACACAACGCCATCTTTGCCAATGGCGGCGATTATCCGGCCAATGAGTTCATCATCGGCTCGGGCCGCGATGCGCTGTTGTGCCGCTATAAATCCGGTCGGCGGAAGCTCGATGCGCAAGACCAGATCACGCTCGAATTTGCAGGCACCTACCGCCATTACCACGCCGCATTAATGCGCACCGTCGTGGTGGGCGAGCCCCGCCCGCTCCATGTCACCTATCACGCGGCAGCCAAAGAGGCCTTGCTGGCCTGCGAGGCAGCGTTAAAGCCGGGTGCAACGGCAGGCGACGTGTTCTCCGCCCATACCGGCGTGATGGATGCGCACGGCCTTTCGCAGCATCGGCTCAACGCCTGCGGCTATTCGCTTGGCGCCAAATTCACCCCAAGTTGGATGGATTGGCCGATGTTCTACGAGAACAATGATTGGGTGATCGAGCCCGGCATGGTGATGTTCGCGCATATGATCCTGATGGATTCGGCTACCGAGACCGCCATGTGCCTTGGCCGCACCTATCTTGTGGGCGAAAAGGGTGCCGAAGCCTTGAACGGACACGATCTAGGCCTGATGCTGCGTTAAAACTCGGACTATGCCAAAGTTTTATGTGGTTTGCCGCATGTCGATATTGTGACGTGCGGCCTAGGCTGGTATGAGCCGATCATAGCGCCTCTTCGGCGTAATTAACGCCCTGTTGTGTAAGGAAAAAGCCCCATGAAAGCGGATATCAAGCTCGTCGCGGGGAATTCAAACCGCGCACTCGCCGAAGCCATCGGAGCATACTTGTCCTTGCCGCTGGCCAAAGCGCAGGTACGGCGCTTTGCCGACATGGAAATCTTCGTCGAAATTCAGGAAAATGTCCGCGGGCAGGATGTGTTCATCATCCAGTCGACCTCGTTTCCGACAAATGACCATTTGATGGAATTGCTGATCATCACCGATGCTCTGCGCCGCGCCTCGGCCAAGCGCATCACGGCCGTGATCCCCTATTTCGGTTACGCCCGTCAGGACCGCAAAGCCGGCCCGCGCACACCGATTTCGGCCAAGCTGGTTGCCAATCTGATCGCCCAATCCGGTGTGGATCGCATTCTTACTGTTGATCTGCACGCGGGGCAAATCCAAGGCTTCTTCGATATTCCAACCGACAATCTGTTTGCCGCCCCCTTGATGGCGCGCGACATCAAAGAGCATCTCGACACCTCAAACACCATGGTCGTTTCGCCGGACGTTGGCGGCGTGGTGCGTGCCCGTGCACTCGCCAAACGCATCGATGCCCCGCTCGCCATCGTCGACAAACGCCGTGAGCGCGCGGGTGAGTCGGAAGTCATGAACATCATCGGTGATGTCAAAGGCCGCTCATGCATTTTGGTGGATGACATTGTCGATTCGGGCGGCACGCTCTGCAACGCCGCTGATGCACTGCTCGCCAATGGCGCGAAGGTAGTTTTTGCTTACATCACGCACGGCGTATTATCAGGCGGCGCGGTTGCCCGCATCGCATCCTCGCGCCTTAAGGAATTGGTCTTAACCGACTCGATCCAGCCGACGGAAGCAGTGAAAGTCGCCAAAAATATCCGCGTGATCTCGGTAGCCACGCTTATCGGCGAGGCCATTGGCCGCACCGCGACCGAGTCGAGCGTGTCGAGCTTGTTTGATTAAAACCGCCATTGCGAGCGAACGCGAAGCAACCTAGCTGATACTTCCGAAACGAGCTGGATTGCCGCGTCGCCTTTGGCTCCTCGCAAGGACGAAATAGCAATAAAGCGGCAACCACTGGCCCTTCGCTTACGCTTCGGGCGTTCGGCGCTCAAAACGATCCACAGGATCGTTTTGAGCGCCTTTGGCGACCGCTTCTCACCCCCGCATCTTCTCGCCCTTCGGGTCAAACAGCGCCTCGCGGATAATGGTCGCCTTGCGCCTCTCGCCGATGATTTCGATCTCGAAGCCGTCGGTCTTATCGGCCAATTCTTTCGGCACATAGCCCATACCGATTGACGCCTTCACCGAGTGGCCATAGCCGCCCGATGTGATCCAGCCCACAACCTTGCCATCATGCCAGACCGGCTCGTCACCGATGCAATCGGCGTCCTTGGCCTCAATCACGAAGCTCACCAACCGCAACGCGCCGCCATTGGCTTTTTCTTCAGCCGCCGCATCACGGCCGATAAAGTCGTTCTTTTTGAGATCGACAAAGCGGCTCATCCCGCCTTCAAGCGCACCGTAAATCGGGCGATATTCGCGCGCCCATGTGCCGAAATTCTTTTCCAACCGCATCGAGTTCAACGCCCGCAAGCCGAAATGGCCGATGTTGAATTCTTCGCCCGCCTTGAAGATGAGGTTGAGCAAAGCGCGCTGATATTCCGGCTTCACCCAGATTTCATAGCCAAGATCACCCGTAAACGTCACACGACCGACAATGGCGGGAATAGCCCCTAGATCCATTTTGCGGATCGCCATAAACGGGAAATGCGCGCTCGAAAGATCCTTCAATGTCAGCTTCTGCATCACAGCGCGCGAATGCGGGCCCGCCACCGAAAGGCCAACCAGATCAAGCCCCAAGGCTTCGATCCGCACACCGGTCTTCGGCAAATGCGCCTCGAACCAGCGCATATGATATTGCTCGGCAGGGCCTGAACCGATGATCAGGAATTCTTCCGCGCCCAATTTGGCCAGCGTGAAATCGCCGATTAGCTTGCCATTATCGTTCAGCATCGGCGTCAGAACCATACGGCCTTCGGCCGGAATCTTGTTCGCCAGAATATGCGAGAGCCAGGCTTCAGCGCCGTCGCCCGTCACCCGATATTTCGCGTAACCGGATGTTTCCATCACACCCACACCGGTGCGAACGCGGTTCACCTCATTGCCAACATGCTGAAAATCGGTCGAGCGGCGGAAGGAGAACACATCTTTCGCCACCTCGCCCTTTGGCGCAAACCAAAGCGGATATTCGAGGCCATAGCTCTCGCCCATCACGGCATTGTCAGCCAGCAGCCGATCATAGATTGGCGTAGTGCGGAACGGACGCGCAGCATCCAATTCCTCATTCGGGAAGCGGATACGGAACCGGCGCGAATAATTCTCGCGCACCTTGGCATTGGTATAGGCCAGCGTCGCGTAATCACCATACCGCGCCACATCCATGCCCCACACGTCAAAGCCCGGATCGCCTTTGACCATCCAGTTCGACAGCGCCAAGCCTACGCCGCCACCTTGGCTGAAGCCCGCCATGACACCGCACGCCACCCAGAAATTCTTCAACCCACGAACGGGACCAACCAGCGGGTTGCCATCAGGCGCGAAGGTGAAGGGGCCATTGATGATCTTCTTGATGCCTGCATTGCCGTAAGACGGGAAATGCTCGAAGCCCACTTCCAGCTCAGGCGCAATGCGATCGAGATCAGGTTCCAACAAATTCTGACCAAAATCCCAAGGCGTTTCCTGCTCGGACCAAGGCTTGGCCGCCTTCTCATAGGTGCCCAGCAACATGCCGCCGCGCTCTTGGCGGGTATAAATCTCGCCTTCAAAATCAAGCGCCGTGATGACTTCCTTGCCCGTCGCCTTGTTCGCCTCGGCCACTTCTGGAATATCCTCGGTGAGGAGATACATATGCTCCATCGCCAAAATCGGCAATTCAAGGCCAACCATGCGCCCCACTTCACGCGCCCACAACCCGCCCGCATTGACGACATGCTCGGCATGCACCGTGCCCTGCTCGGTCACGACATCCCAGGTGCCATCTTCACGCTGGTTCAATTCCAGCACGCGGTTGCGCACGACAATTTCTGCGCCATTGATCTTGGCCGACTTCGCATAGGCATGCGTGGTGCCATAGGGATCAAGATGGCCCTCTAACGGATCATACATCGCGCCGACAAACTGCTTCTCGTCGATCAACGGCATGCGCTTCTTGGCTTCTTCCGCCGAGATGATCTCGGTATGCATGCCCAGATAGCGGCCCTTCGCATGGGCCATTTTCAGCCAGTCCATACGGTCCTCGGTGCCAGCCAACATCACGCCACCGGTGAGATGCAATCCGCAGGCTACGCCCGAGAGCTCCTCGATCTCTTTATAGAGCTCGACGGTATATTGCTGGAGCTTGGCAACATTCGGGTCACCGTTCAGCGTATGAAAGCCACCAGCCGCATGCCAGGTCGAACCCGCCGTCAACTCGGCCCGCTCAATCAGCATCACATCGGTCCAACCCGCTTTGGTGAGATGATACAGCACCGAACAGCCCACAACGCCTCCGCCAATTACAACAACTTTTGCACTCGTTTTCATCGTCTCATCTCCGGGTCGGCATCGCGGCCTGTGGCAGCATTCATCATCTGATCAGGAACCTACCCGACAGGCCCGTTTACGCATCGCCTTTTTTTTGGATAGGGCTATCGGGAAAGGGTGGAGGCTTTAAAAAATCAAAAAAATAGAATAGTAGCGCGCTACTTAATAAGATATGATCATGCTTATCTCAAACACATGAGAGGTCCATGATGGCACGGCCTAAGCATGAGGACGGATTGTCAAAGTTTCAACGCTATCGCGCAGCTCGCCAAAAGAGCGGCATGAAGCTTTTGCGTTTATGGGTTCCAGATACCACCGCAGACACATTCCATGCTGAAGCGGAACGGCAGGCTGCGTTAATCCGCGGTACAGCGGGCGATGTTGATGCACAGCGCTTTATCGAGCAAAGCTTTGAATGGCCTAATCCGTGAAAAGAGGTGACATCGTTTTTGTCGCGCCGCCCGGCGATTACGGCAAACCACGCCCCGCCATCCTTATTCAATCGGACGCATTGAGCGGATCAGATAGCGTCCTGCTCGCCCTCATGACGACGGATGTAATAAAGGCGCCACTTTATCGCCAAACGGTATTGCCTGATGCTCTCAACGGGTTGCACCTACCATCACAAATCATGATTGAAAAAATCATGGCCTTCCCGCGCCTCAAATGTCGCGGGCCAATTGGGCGGCTGGACGAACCTTCACTATCGGCATTAGATCAGGCTCTTGCTGTGATGATCGGGTTGGCTGATCCGAGATAAAGCACCCTCACACCCGAAACGGCGAACCAGCCTTAGCCGTCACGCCTTCCATCGGCCCCTTGAGCCGCGAGGTAGGCCCGTCTGCCAAATGCGCGGCAAACCGGTTAATCAGCCAGGAGCGGAACAAGGCAACCGCCTCATCGTTCAAATCTTCCGGATGGGTGGAGAGATAATAGCCATAGCCGCCATCGACCACCACATCGAATGGGCTCACCAATAGCCCAGCGTCGATTTCGGCCTTGAACAGCATCGGGTCAACCAGAGCCAACCCCTCACCCGATAGCGCATATTGCACGACCAGCCGCGACGTATCGAACACCAAGCCGCGATCTACATCGAGATCAGGGCGACCAATGCCGCGCACGAACAAATCCCATTGATGATGGCGCGAGCGGTTATCGAGCTTCATATGCAGCAGATCATTCGTCTCGATAAAGCTTGCCGGATCGCTCGGATCAGCCTTCGCCGCCACCGAGGGATGGCAAAGGATCGAGAGGCGCTCCATCCAAAGGAGATCGAGTACCGTATCGCTCACCGAAGGCTCGGTGAACACTACCGCGACATCAGCCTCATTATCCAAGCCGTGCCCCATATCGGATTCAATATCGAGCGTTACACCGGGATGCTCGGCGCGAAAATCTTTCAGAATCGGCACCGCCAATTGATGCGCAAAGGTCGCAGGCAGCGAGACCTTCAAAGCCCTACGCGGTGAACGGCCTTCTTTGATAATATCAGACAAAGCCTGATCGATGCGATCAAAGCTCTTGCTGACCACGGGTAACAAATGCTGACCCGCTTCCGTTAACACCAATTGCTGCGGGCGACGCTCAAACAGAGGCACGCCGAGAAAATTCTCGAGCACGATCACGTGACGACTGACAGCACTTTGCGCCACGGTGAGGCTGTTGGCCGCCGCCGTGAAACTCAAATGTTTGCCCGCGGCCTCAAAGGCGCGCAGAGCATTCAAGGGCAGCCATTTCCTGTCCACGCGTGTACTCTCCCGTTTGCGAAGGGCTCAGCCGATCCGTGTCGCGGCGAGCCTCTCTTCATCGAGAGTGTAGCCCATGCCCGGTGCATCGCTCAAGACGACCAGACCGTCTTTATCGACGCCGAGCGGCTTTTCCATCATGTAATCGCGCCGATCGAGGCTCCACTCCGGCGGATCATAGGGCATTTCGAGGAAGGGCGCGTCGCATACGCCTGCTGTCAGATGCGCATTGGCAACCACACCCATGCCGTTGGTCCAGGTATGCGGGGTGAAAACAACGTTGTTTTCTTGCGCCAGAGCGGCCACGCGCTTCAACCCCGTAATACCGCCGACAAGCGCCGCATCAGGCTGCACCACGTCAAGGCACCCGTCGCGGATCAGATCGCGGAACTCGTATAGCTCGCGCGTCATCTCGCCGCCGGCGATGCGCACATCGACCATTTCGCGCAAACGGCGCATGCCTTCGCGGTCCGAGCGATGCAGCGGCTCTTCCATCCAATAGACGCCGAGACGCTCCAATTCCCGCGCTACCGGAATGGCATCTTTCAGCGACCATGAAGAATAAGCATCCCACGACATGCGCCAGCCTTGGTTGCAATCCACCATCAGATCGAGCTTATTGCCAATGCGGTTGCGAACCGCTTCAAGCGCCTTGATGTCCGCACGCCAATCACCGCGATGAAAGCGGATTTTCAGCGCCTTGAACCCTTCGGCAAGATATTTTTCCGAAGCATCAGCCAAAGCTTCCGGTGCGCGTAGGGTGCCGGAAGAAGCATAAGCGCGGACGCTATTGGAAAGCCCGCCGACCAGCTTCCACACCGGTTGACCGGTGATCTTGCCCGCCAAATCCCACAGCGCGAGATCGAGCGGCCAGCAGCGGCCATAATGGAACTGGATATTGTTCAGGATGCGATAATGTCGCTCAATCTGCATCGGGTCTTGCCCGATAAACAGATGCTCATGGCCCGCAAACCCAACCATGAAATCCCCCGACGCCACGCCGGTAAGGCCCGCATCGGTATGAACGCGCACAATGCACGCATCAAAATGCCGCCGCGGCTGCGTATCCCAACTCGCATGAAACGGCGGGTCGAGCGGCAAGCGATGATTGGTGATTTCGATGCTGGTGATTTTGATGGTCATGAGCGCAAGCCTTTATTCGTAAACAGTCCAAATGGTCTTGAAATCCATATATTTATCAACCGCATGCGGCGAGCGATCGCGGCCGAAGCCGGATTGCTTGAACCCGCCAAACGGCGTCACGGGCGAGGATTTGTCATAGCAATTAACCCAGACGGTGCCGGCGCGAATGGCGGAGGATACGCGGTGGGCCACATTCATGTTTTGGGTCCAGACCGATCCGCCCAGCCCGAAGACCGTTCCATTCGCGATGCGGATGGCTTCTTCTTCCGTATCGAACGGAATGACCGCCAACACGGGCCCAAAAATTTCTTCCTGCGCGATTCGCATGTCGGGCTTCACATTGTCGAAAATCGTAGGCTCGATATAGAAACCACCGGTTTCTTGCAGCACACGCTTGCCGCCAAGGGCCAACGTTGCGCCTTCCTTCTCGCCGACAGCAATATAATCGAGAACGCGCTCCATTTGTTTTTGTTCAACCATCGCGGCCATCTGCGCGGTCGGATCAAAGGAATGGCCCTGTGGAATTTGCGATTGAGCCACCGCTGCAATCTTTTCGACAAGTTGCTTTTGAATAGAACGATGCGCCACGACGCGAGAACCAGCATGGCAAGTCTGGCCCTGATTATAGTAGATCGACCAGGCAATCGCTTCCGCGGCTTTGTCGAGGTTGGCATCCGGCATCACAATTTGCGCACTCTTACCGCCAAGCTCCAAAGCGACGCGCTTGATGTTGCTCTCAGCGGCATATTTGAGCATCAACTTGCCGACTTCGGTTGAACCCGTAAAGGCAATCATGTCGACATCCATATGCAACGCGAGCGGCTTGCCGGTTTTCTCGCCAAAGCCCGGAACAATGTTGAGCACGCCATCCGGAATACCGGCCTCTTTTGCCAGTTTGCCGAGATAGAGCGAGGCAAACGGCGATTGCTCGGCAGGTTTCAAGACCACCGAATTACCCGCAACCAAGGCAGGCCCGAGTTTCCACGCTGCAATGATCAGCGGATAGTTCCACGGCACAATCGCACCGATTACGCCGAGCGGCTCCTTGCGCACCTGCACCAGATCCTTGGGGCTCATCGGCGCGATCTCGTCATACATCTTGTCGGCGAGTTCAGCATAATACTGGATGCATGCGTAGCAATAAGGCACGTCAATCGCGAGGGAATTACCAATGACCTTGCCGACATCAAGCGTCTCAAGCACGGCAATAGCATCCGTATGGTCTTTAATCAGTTGAGCAAAACGGAGCATGATCCGCTTCTTTTCAGTCGCGGGCAGATCGCGCCACCGTCCATCTTCAAAGGCGATACGGGCGGCTTTGACCGCTACGTCAATATCGGAGGCGTCGCAATCAGCGACTTGACCCGCCACCGAGCCATCCATCGACGATATTTTGTCAAAAGTTTTGCCCGATTTGGCCGCCACATACTGACCATTAATAAAGGCGCGGCCTTCGGGAATCGTTTCCCTTGCGCGCGCGATCCAAGCTTCTTTTGTCGTCGGGCGGTCCAGCATGGGATTTCTCTCTTTTAATCGGACAGGAAAGGGTTGGCAGAGAATTAGATATGTACCCGATCTTGCCCGGTCGACGCTAGGGATCAAGCCTTGAATGGGAATAGCCTGATCCAAAAATGCGGCGCAGATCGACTTCATGCACTAACCAACCCGGCGATGGACGCATTCAATCGATCATGCTAGGGAACGCCCTATGAACGGGTTAAACTATTTTAAGCATTTCACACGACGAGGATGATGCCTTCGAGGGCCTTGAGGCCCTTTAAGCATTGACCGGCGCTCGCGCAGGCAGCGTTCCCCAATAAAGGGCAAAGTCTCCCGTTGAAAGTTTAATGCCATGACCGATCTTCCCCTCACGCTTCGACACGAACATGCAGCAGATGGTGCGGCCATTGCAAAACTTCACGAGCGCGCTTTTGGTCCCGGCCGGTTTGCAAAAACCGCCTATCGGTTGCGCGAAGGGGTTAATGCCCTGCCGACGCTCTCTTTCGTTGCCCTTGTGGGAACGCTGATCGTCGGCTCAATCCGCTTGACACCTCTCATGGTTGGCCAGACACCCGCTCTGTTGTTGGGACCGCTTGCCGTTGAACAAGCTTTTTCCTCCATCGGTATTGGCATGAATCTCGTCAACCGTGCGGTCGAAGCGGCAAGAAGCGAGGGCCATAGCCTGATCTTTCTCGTAGGCGATGAGCCTTTTTACAGCCGGGCCGGTTTTGTCGTTATGCCATTTAACCGCGTTGAAATGCCAGGTCCGGTCGATCCCAAGCGCCTTTTGGTGCTTGAATTGGTGCCAGGGGCGCTCGCTCCCCTCGAAGGTCGAATTGTCGGCGTCAAGCGTTCCAACGCCGCTTGAAGCTCGTCCCAAGCCCCTCGCCTAACCATCCCAAGACAAGACCACCCAACAACAAGGCCAAACCGAGACCTCCGATAAACACCGGCCATAAGGTGATGCCGCGGATCAGCGCGCTATCAGTTTTTCGGAAGGCGATAAAGTCTTCGCCCGCAAACCGCGCTCCACTGTTTAACGACAGCATCGAGGGGATACGCAACCGATCATCAACCTGCAGCGCCATGCGCCTGACAGAACCACCCGTCGCCAGAACGAGGGGAGTTAAACGATCCTCTGTCGAAATAACCGTCTGAAATTCGCGCGGATTGGCAGGCCCAAGGCTGGCAAAGGCCGATAGAGTTCTATCGGTAGCGCGATAAAGCCCAAGTTCGGACGGATGAAGTGTTGCTTGCCAAAGCCCGGAACGCACAGCGTCAAGTTTTATGGTCTGCACGGCCCCCGATGGCGACGTTAACGTTATGGGATCCGGCCTATCGGCCATGGTTTGCCGTTCAATAACCAGCTGGTCACCCGCCGCATGGGCACGCAGTGCTTCCTCTTCCAGTTCGGGTTCTTTCATCAACCAATGCCCCGTCCGGCGCAGCAGATCGAGGTGCGGGCCACCACCGCGAAAGTTGCGGCCCCAAAGCCAAGATTGATCGGATAAAAGCAGCGCAACCCGCCCCTTTTTTTCATGTCGCAAAATCAGCAAAGGTTTATCCGCATCACCACTTAGCACCGTCATGCCAGAAACCGTGCCTGTGGAGATTTGGCGCGTCCATTCACCCCAGTTCGGCGGCTCGCTCTCGCCCCCCGAAAGATCGCGCGTAACGGGATGCCGTTTACCGATATCCGTAATCCGAGGTAAATAAGGATGCTCGATCACGCCGCCATCCGGAAAGGCCGGGAGCAAGGCGCGCAACGGTGTCTCGGCTGGGCTTTCGGGCCCCGCAAATTCCGGTCCGGCGGCAATCAACAACGCACCGCCATTTCGAACATAAGAAACAATATTGCCAAAATAGGCAGGCGGTAAAATCGCCAGATCGGCATAACGATCAAAAATAATTAGATCGAAATCAGCGATCTTGGTTTCAAACAATTCCCGTGTCGGAAACGCGATCAGAGACAATTCACTGATCGGCGTCCCATCCTGTTTTTCAGGGGGACGCAAAATGGTAAAATGCACGAGATCAACATTGGCGTCTGACTTCAACATATTGCGCCAGGTTCGTTCGCCGGGATGGGGCACGCCCGACACCAACAGAACTTTCAGACGATCCCGGATGCCCTCGATCGTCAGCACAGCTTTGTTGTTGAGGGTGGTCAATTCGCCCGGAGCGGCCTCGGCTTCAATTTCGACGACATTCGGACCGCCGTGGTCAATCAAAACCGGAATGGACAGCAGCTTGCCGGGCATCGCACGTCCACCCGCAATTGCCACGCCATCGCGCCGCACCGAAACCTGAACAGGCTCATCCGAACCCGGATCACTTACCCGTAGCCGTATGAACTGCTCTTTTCCGACAAGCCCGAATTGCGGGGTATCCACCAATTCGATCCGCCGGTCCCGTTCACCCTGATAGCCGGTAATTAATGCATGCACCGGCGCATGAAAGCCAAGGGCATCGAGCGATTTTGGCACGTCATCAACCAATCCGTCGGTAATCAGCAACGCGCCACCCATTCGCTCAGGAGCCACATCAGAGAGCCCCTTTTGAAGGGCCTCAAACGCCCGCGTACCATCATCTCCGCTGTCCTTAACATCAATGGCTCTGACCTCAACGCCAGCTAATGCCGAAAGACGCTTTTTAACCTCCGCGACGGCCAAGTCTGTCTGCGCCGGACGGACCGAAAGCGATTGCGAGCCACTATGATCAATGACGAGAGCCACAACATCTTTTAACGGTTCGCGATCCTCCACGACTATGGAAGGATTGCCAAGGGCTACCACCAGCATCGCCGCGCCCAAAAGCCGCAACACGGATCCCCGTTGCCGAGCCATCATCATAAGACCGATCGGAACGATCAGGGCCAATCCAATAACGATCAACCATGGGATCGAAACCATCGGCGTCCAAGTAAGGGACATCATGTCACTTCCCTAACCGTTCGAGCAACGCCGGCACATGGACTTGATCGGCTTTATAATTGCCGGTCAGCACATACATCACGATATTCGTTCCCGCCCGCAGCGCCATTTCCCGCTGGCGTGGCATGGATTGAGTCAAGGGATATAGCGCCTCACCGTTCCGATCGGTGGCCCAAGCGGCAGCTAAGTCGTTTGACGTGATCAGAATTGGTGATACGCCATCGCCCGCCCGAACAGGTTGTTCAGCATCAATGTTTCCTTTGGGCAGAGCCTCAATCCATGTTTTCCCCTCGGCATACCGTCCAGGAAAGCGGTTGATCAAATAAAACGCTTTGGTCAATACGTGATCCGCAGGAACGGGTTCAAGCTCAGGCACGGATAGTCCGGCCAATACGCGCCGCAACGTCCGCGTCTCCGGCGTAGAATCGCTGCCCGGTGGGACCAAAGCGGCATCATGGGTATCAAAAATCACGGTTCCGCCGTCCCGCATAAAAGCATCCACTTTGGCAAGACTTGCGATATCGGGTATCGGCCTTCCGGGTGCCATTGGCCAATAGAGCATTGGATAAACTGCCAGATCATCGCGTGCGAGATCGACACCAACCACGTCACCCGGCTCCAAGGCGGTCCGGTCCGCGATATAGTCCGTTAAGCCCACAAGGCCATCCCGGCTTTCGGCATCGAGTGTCGCATCGCCCGTGATCACATAGGCCAGATGGGTGGATAGAGCACCTTCGGCATCCTTTGGCGCAATCGCACCTGCTAATGCCTTTTGCGCCGAGCCAAACAAACCTATACTGATCAAAAGCGCAACCATCGCCAAGGGCTTGACCGGCCACCGCATGCGGCGGGGGGTTCCTCCCCGCAAGATGAAGGTCGCAACGCTATCAAGCGCAAAAAGCGTAACGACCAAAATCAAAAGGCCCAATCGGAGGTCAATGGAACGTGCACCATCGAGTGGGAGTTGTGTTACATTCATGCCCGAAAAATCAATTGGCAAAAGAGTGTCTTGATCGTTCAAGACATTCAGTGCGAAGGGATCCTCCGGATCACCATAAAGCCCTGCGGAATGATCATGATCGGCGACGGCAAGGCTTCCCCTGTCCGCGGGTCGATCGCCCGACGATGGATCGCCTAAATCACCAAAGCCATTCAAGGTTTTAAACGGCGGAGCCGCATCCTTCGGTTCAGCGGCCGATTCCCGGCCTTCTCCTGTTGCCGATAGCGCAACCACTTTTCGCAACATCGCAACAAACACGCCCGACAAGGGCAGACTGGACCAGCTTGTATCGGCCGTAATATGGAACAAAACGATCTTGCCCTGCCCTCGCTTTTCAGCCGTAACAATTGGAGTTCCGTCCGACAATGCTGCCCACGTTTTGTGGGCTAGATCAGCGTCCGGCTCAGCGAGCAATTGCCGGCTGATCGTAATCTCGGGGGGCGTTTCCAAGCCGGCGAATAGACTTCCTGACGGAAACGGGGCAAGGGTCCGGGGTGTCTCCCACGATAATGCCCCGCCCAAGGCGCGATCACCCGGACGGATACGAACCGGCATAAGGTTATCCCGGATCGTGGCCATGCGGGGGCCAGCAAACCTTACCAAGACCCCGCCCGCCAGCACATAGTCGGCCAGACGCTTTTCAACCTCGGCTGAAAGGCTACCAATATCAGCAAGAATCACGACGGAAGCCTTGGCATCCAGAACAGCACTGATGGCCTCGCTGGGTCCGCCACGGGGCTCGATCAAATCGGCGTAAGGCCGTAGCGCCTGGGCAACAAACCAGATCGGCGAAAGTAAAGGTTGCGCGACATCAGCCGAGCTACTGGCGACAAGTCCTACTTTGCGACGACGGCTTTGGCCGTCAACCAAGGCGACCGCGCCGGCGGATCGGGCACCCTCGACTTCAAGCCGGGCAATTTCATTTCGCAATTCGGTTGGTAATGCGAATATCGCGGTTGTTGTTGCCGTCGAGGCCGGAAACGTAACATGCGTCTCGCCCATCACGCGGCTTTTGGCGTCTAAAGCCCGCACAAGGCCGGACCATTCAGCCGCGCTTCGGTCGCGCACCATTCGGACTGAAAATCCCTCAGGCATGTTGGCTATGCCAGCAATGGCAACCGTTGTCTTATCGCTGAGAACGACCGTAAAATGATGACCCTTGACCAGCGCACCAAAAGACGGATCGCTGGCGTGCCCTATTCCGTCCGAGATCCATACGATTTCAGCATCAGGATAGCGCTTTAAAAAAGCGTCCGCCGCCGCAACACTGTTGGTCCTATCCACCGCGAAAGCGGAGGGAACAAGCGCGTGTAGCCTCGCTTTCACTTCACCCGATGGCTTTACATCGATGGCGGCGTTGTTCTGACTTGTTGCAAGCAAGGCGACCGGTCGGCCGGCTTGGTCTGCCTCGTTTACGAGATCATCTGCAACCGCCATCCGGTCGCTCCAATCGCGAGCGGCGGCCCATCCGGAATCGACCATTAACAAGAGCGGCGATGAGCCGGTCATGGCAAATCGCTCGCGATGGAGTGTTGGTCCCGCTGTTGCGAGCACCACGCAAACGGCAAGTAGCGAACGCAATATCACAAGCCAAATCGGCAGACGACGGGGCTCCGGCTGTTTCAAACCAAAGTCGGCCATCATCGCGATGGGAGGAAACGGGATCGCACGCGGGCGTGGCGGATGAACGCGTAACAGCAGCCAAAGCGCAGGTAAAGCCACGAGCGCCAACAACGCCATGGGTGCGGCAAAATCCACGCTTAGCCACGCCATCATCGTGCAGCCATCCGGCTGATCAAGGGCAATAGGGCAGACGATGCCGATCGCTCAGTCGTATGCAGCCCGAAATCCCATCCCTTTTCCGCACAAAAAATTTGAAGTGCTTGGTGATGCCGTTCGATCAGATCCAAATAAGTCGAACGAAACGCATCGGCATCACCGATATCGAGGCGCCGGATACTTTCAACACCCACCAATTCGGTTTCCCCCGTGAAGGGAAACTCGGTCTCAACCGGATCAAGGACGCTTACCAAATGTCCCTTAGCTCCGGACGAGGCCAGCAGGGCCAGACGCGGTAAAAGGTCTGCAGTTGGTTCCAGAAAATCACTGATCACAACCGCCTCAGCGCGCGAATGCATCGGAATGAACGGTATCGACTGCGACGCGACGCCTGTATCAGCAATAAGCGCTTCGGCAAAGCGGTCGATGACTTGGCGTGACGCCGAAGGCTTCGTGAGCCCCATCAAGGCCACGCATTCACCGGAACGCACCAAAAGATCCGCCAACGCCAATCCGATCACGAGGGCGCGATCAGCCTTCGAGACCTGCGCCTGATCCGAGGAAAAATGCATCGAGGCCGAACGATCAATCCAGAGATAGACGGTGTGGGCGGCTTCCCATTCCCGCTCACGAACAAAATAGTGATCGTCATGACGCGCAGAACGACGCCAGTCGATCCGGTTTGCAGGCTCCCCCGCAGAAAAAGGTCGGTATTGCCAGAAGGTTTCGCCCGGCCCTGCCCGTCCACGGCCATGCAGGCCTGCCGCCAAAAGCGCTGATACGCGGCGGGCTTCAAACGCAATCAAGGGCAAACGCTGGGCAAGAGCCGCCGCGAAGCTAGCCCCGGTCCGGGTCGCCTGTTTGGTCGGAGTGGAGAGCGTGACGCGGGTCACTTCAAGGGTCCAGACTACCGGAGACGTTCGGTCAGTTGAGTAATCACAGCATCAACCGTCTTGCCCTCCGCGCGCGCCGCAAAAGTTAAAGCGAGGCGGTGTTTGAAAATCGGATGGGCCAAGGCCACAACATCGTCGATCGACGGAGCAAACCGCCCTTGAATCAAGGCTCGGGCCCGAACGGCCAACATCAGAGCCTGACCAGCCCGCGGGCCCGCCCCCCACGCCAGATAACGCGTGATATCGTCGACGCCCTGACCGGGGCGGGCAGATCGCGTCAGCGTGACAATCGCGTCCACCACCGATTCGCCAATCGGCATCCGCCGCACCAAGGCTTGTGCCGCCGCCAATTGGTCGGCCGTGAGTACTTGGCGTGCCAGCTTTTCTTGACTGGAGGTCGTTTCAATCAAAATCCGCCGCTCGGTTGCCTCATCGGGATAAGGCATATCGACCTGCATCAAAAAGCGATCCAGCTGAGCCTCGGGTAGCGGATAGGTCCCTTCCTGCTCGATCGGATTTTCGGTCGCCAACACATGGAATGGTCGCGGCAAATCATACCGCTCGCCCGCTACCGTTACATGGTATTCCTGCATCGCTTGCAACAAAGCCGATTGGGTACGGGGGCTCGCACGGTTGATTTCATCGGCCATCAAAAGCCGCGTAAAAACTGGCCCTTTTAAAAAGCGGAATTTCCGTTTGCCATCCCCCGAATCCTCCATCACCTCCGAACCGATAATATCGGATGGCATCAGATCGGGCGTGAATTGCACCCGTCGGCTATCGAGCCCCAATACAATTCCCAACGTTTCGACAAGGCGGGTCTTGGCCAAGCCCGGTACACCCACCAACAGCGCGTGCCCCCCAGCAAGTAATGTTACAAGCGTGTTTTCAACAGCTTCAAATTGACCAAAGACAATTTCGCCCACTGCCTCACGGGCTGTGACCAAGTCGGACGCCATACGTACGGTGGACGCAATATCGGCAGGGCTATCATTCATCGACAGAACTTTCAGGGTAAACCAGATGAATCAGAGTCGCGGGTTTTCCGGGCGAAAGCAAGGCCGGAGTGCCTTATACCCTCAATCGGCACTGCGAAGGCGGCGAATGGTGAATTCAATCTGCCCATCATCGCATTCCCGCCACCATTCGATTTCGGTCATATAAGCCGCTTTGGGAAAGCGCGCGAACAAGGCTCGTGCCTTTTCCCGCGCATCGGTTCGCGGCATGATGAAGGTTTCGCGGTTCCATTGTCCCGCTTCTTGGCGGAAGGCATCGCCTACCGGCTCACCCATCCGACGGCGTTCGGAAAGACGCTCAGCGACACCCAACGGACGTTTCGACGATGATACCACGGCGATCCACTCCCTATCAAATTCAGTCTACCGCACCTATCATCTCTTCGTTAAGCCAAAAATCACCTGTCCATCAGGACAGGTGCGCCAAGGCCATTGCCTCTGTCAAAATCATCGTCAACCGCTGAGGCTCCGAAGGGAAGTCGGCATCCATCCATAATTCCTCGGCGCGGCGAATAATCTCACCCAGCTCGGGCCCCGGCGCGATGCCCCGCTTGATTAAGATCTCGCCCGTAAAAGGCGAAACCGTAGGCGCTCCGCCAATGGCGGTAAACAGATCGGCGCTAATCCGATAGTTACGGCGGGCTGCTTCAATTCCCAGCGCTTCCAGAAGAGTCCTTCGCCCCATGCGAAACGCCATTTTGCGGATCGCCAAAGGGGTGAGCGGATGGTGTAGGCCTGCCAAACGGGTCAAAGCCTGCCCCAATTGCATCAATCGATCGGTTTCGGCATTGGAGAGCCGCAGCCGTTCCTTCAACAAAAGGACGTCGTCAGGCTTGTGCACGCAAAGGGCGGCAAGCCGCAAAAGGGCATCGGCGCCAGGATCGTGTTTGAGCAAAAGATCGAGCGCCTCGACATTGGCTGGCAAGCCTACAATCAGGTCAAAGATGCCTCGATTGGCCATGGCTTTGAGCACCGGAATCGTCTGACGCGCCAATAGCAATTTCAGCAATTCGGCTCTTACCCGCTCGGCAGAAAGCGATTGCAAGCCGCCTTTCTCATCCTCGACCGCTTTAAGGCCGAGCGTATCCAGCTTTCCATTCGCATAATCGGCCGAAAAGCGGAAAAAGCGTAAAATTCTGAGATAATCTTCCCGAATACGCTGATGGGCATTGCCGATAAACCGGACCCGACGAAACAAAATGTCGTCCAGCCCACCAACATGGTCGGACACAACCCCTAAACTATCAGCGTAGAGAGCATTGATGGTAAAATCACGCCGAAGCGCGTCTTTCGAAAATTCTTTGCCGAAGCGAACAGTGGCCCGTCGGCCATCGGTTTCAATGTCCTCGCGCAGCGTCGTCACTTCGTAGCTATGGCCCTCAACGACCACTGTCACCGTGCCATGTTCAATGCCAGTCGGAATAGCGCGCATCCCGGCGCGCGTAACCCGGTCCATCACCATTTCGGGGAGTGCGGAGGTTGCCAAATCGATATCCGAGATCGGATAGCCGATCAGCGCATTGCGCACAGCCCCGCCGACGATCATAGCGCGGTCACCCTCAACCGCTAATACCTGCATTAGCCGGTGCAAACTGGGCTCCGCCAACGGACCCGTCATCACGATGCGACGGTTGGAAATACTCATTTAAATCCGCCCGGAACAAATTCGCCATGATCAATATGGGCTGGCACATATGCCCCGAAATGACGCTCGGCAAACATGACCGATGCAACGAAAAACAAACCCACAGCAACCAATCCTGCGATCACCAACATCAAAAAGGCACGGCTCCAATGCGCCGGATCAAACGCCGATCGTTGACCCAGTTTAAGCCATAGCGAAAACAGCACAAAGGGGACAAGGAATAAAAGGACGGTTTCAAAAGTAATCCGGATCATTCGCCATAAACCTTCTCGTAGAGGTTACGCAGAATGCCTGCCGTGATACCCCAGATATAATAATCGCCATATGGCATCGCATAATAACGCCGCATTGCACCCCGCCATTCGCGCTCATGCGTTTCATGGCGTTTGGGATCCATCAAAAAACCAAGCGGGACTTCAAACGTGCTTGCTACCTCGCCAGGGTCAAGGGTGAGCCGATGTGCCGGATCAACCATCGCAACGACCGGGACAATACGAAATCCAGACGAAGAAAGATATGGATCGAGATAGCCGAGCGGGGCAATAAAGCGGCGATCCAACCCAATTTCTTCTTGGGCTTCCCGCAATGCGGTGTTTAACGGAGATTTGTCGGCGGCATCCATTTTGCCGCCGGGAAACGCAATCTGCCCCGCATGGTCTTTCATATGTTCCGCTCGACGCGTCAGCAAGATGCTTGCCCCAACCGGATGAGCGACGATTGGAATAAGGACGGCCGCCGCGCGGTGCATAGCTCCGTCGAGCGGAGCCAACCTCCCGGCCAGATTATGATCGCCATGGCGAGGCGTTACCAATGGATCAAAGGAATCCGGTGCCGGTGACGCCAGCAAACGCCCAACGGCCCGCTCGCTAAACGCCTCAGGTGTAATGGGCGTTAAAAGGTTCATTGTACTCATAGCCAATCGGCAAGATGCGCAGCTTCGATCATCGGGAAAAAGGCACCATTCGAGGATATGCCAAACATAGGCACACCATCAACGTTACGCTCTTGGCCAAGCGCGGCCAGATCGTAGAATACCGGTCGCGATACTTTGGCCCAAAGGTCACCCCTCACCCGTATATAAGGCTTCATGCCACCGGTTGGATCTTGCTCGAACCGGATCGGATGCTCGGGCCCTGCCTGCACATCGTCGTCAACATTGGTCCGGAAGCTAAGGATAGGCCCCGTTGCGGCTTCCTCTACAGCCATGGCAACGGCTAAAAAGGGTGCGTCGTCCACGGTGATCCCGACCCTTTCAACCGGCGTCACCAAAACAAACCGTTCAGGGTCTTTTCGAAGGATCGAAGCAAATAATTTAACGAGCGCCGGACGACCAATCGGCGTGCCCATATAAAACCACGTGCCATCGGAGGCGATTCGCATATCGATCTCGCCACAATAGGCGGGATGCCAGAGATGAACGGGCGGCGGCCCCTTCGCAGCCACGCTTTTCGCGGTTACGGTTAAGCTATCAAGCGGCGGAACAGATGCGGGTTCAGACATCCCCTGAATATAGGCATCCCGAACCTTATGAGCAATCAGCTAGAGCGATTTTGCAGCAGGCATGAAAACCGTCCTCCGACCGACTAAAAGTCGGTCGGGGCTCCACCTTCCGCCCGACGCTTTTCAACAAAGGCATCCAATTCACCCTTGATGGTATCGTCCATGGGAGGCGGCGTGTAAGCGGCAAGGCGCTCTTTAAAGAGCCGGTTTGCCTTGTCATAGGCCGTCGGCGATCCAGCTTCTTGCCACGTCTCAAAATTTCGCCAATCCGATATCATCGGCGAGAAGAACGCATTGCGGTAGCGCGATTGGGTGTGTTCGCACCCGAAGAAGTGACCACCCGGCCCCACTTCCTTCATCGCGTCAAAGCCCAAATCGTCGTCGGTAAAGGCGAGCGGGCGCATGAACTCGGCCAACATACCCAACAGATCGGCGTCGATCATCATCTTCTCGAAGGAAGCATGCAAGCCGCCTTCCATCCAGCCTGCCGCATGCATGATCAGATTGCCCCCACCCATGATAGCCCCCCATAGTGAGAAAACACTCTCATAGGCCGATTGGGCATCGATGGTATTGGCCGCGCAGGTATTCGACGAGCGATAGGGTAAGCCGTAGCGGCGGGCGAGTTGGCCGCCGATAATGGCCGATTTCATTTGCTCCGGCGTGCCAAAGGCTGGCGCGCCGGATTTCATGTCCACATTCGACGTAAACGCCCCGTAAACAAAGGGGGAGCCGGGCTTGCAGCTTTGAGCAAACACAAGGCCCGCCAAAGCCTCGGCATTTTGTTCCACAATCGCACCGGCAATCGTTACGGGGGCCATCGCGCCAGCGAGCGTAAAGGGCGTTAACACGACCGGTTGATTACGCTTTGTCATCTGGATGATGCCTTCCATCATCGGAATATCGAGACGAAGCGGTGAATTGGAGTTGATGATGGTGAAAACCGACGGCTCGCGGTCTAAGGTTGCATCATCAACGCCACGTGCAATCCGCACCATCTCGATCGCATCCAGATTGCGCTCAGCTCCCAGCGAATAGGCATGAATGGCTTTATCCGACAGCGTCAGCATATCGGAAAGCGCATCAAGATGGCGAACCGACGCATGAATATCGGCCGGCTCGACCGGATAGCCACCCCACAGATGGACATTCTCAAGCGTTTGACCGAGCCGGAGCAAGTTTTGGTAATCTACCCGATTGCCGGGCCTGCGACCGCCATCGCGGTCAGCGGCATTCGGCGCACTGGCAACCGAGCAAAAGGCAACCGCATCGCCGCCAATTTGGAGGTTATTTTCTGGATTGCGAGCGTGAAGGGTGAATGTTTTGGGTGCAAGACCAATTTTGGATTCAACAAGCTGACGCGGGAAACGGACCCTGCCTGTCTCGTCATCAACAATCGCGCCTTCTTTTTTCAAGATCGCCCGCGCGCCAACATGGAGGACATCGATGCCCAATTCTTCGAGGACGCGTAAGGATTCATGATGAATGCGCTCAATTTGCTCGGGCGTTGCGAGTTCAACGGGCGCGAAGGGACGACGGGGCTGCGGAGCCCGGGGCGTCTTTCCAGCACGTTCTGCACGGCCAGCGCGACGGCGGCCACCTTCACTCATCAATTCCATGGCGCAATTTCCTTGCCGAAAAACGGTTTTATCCGGTTCGAAACCTAAAGCGAGAAGCCGTTAGGTCAAAGCGGGATAAGCTTCTAAGGACATATGTTTTGTAGATGACGGCATGAGTACACCATTGTTTCAATGATCGCGGCGCGCCCCTCGACGCACTCGGGCGGCATCGTTATTATCCACTAGGTCAATTTGTTCACCCAACAATGGATAGCCAAGACGGCTATGCGGCAACCCCATTGCACCGATCTGTTCCAACTGAAAATCGGGGTCCAAGACGGTTTCGACAACCTTTGTCTCTCGGGCCATCTGAGCCATCGTCAGGCGGGCCGAACGGCTAAGCAAAGCCGCCCGTGCTCCGGCCAAGGCCGCATGTTCTAAAAATTCCACATGATCAATACGACAATCGGGAAACAATCCAATAACCGCCGCGCGAACGGGATCAACCATGGCTCCCGGCCCGCCGGTTAGCACAACGCGCTCGATCACCCGGCCGCCTTGCCGTTTTTGCAAAATGCGAATGGCAGCCTGAACCGCAGCTTTGGCCATTTGAAGGGCGCGAATATCATGCTGGGTCATTGCAATACGCGGACCGCTCTCCTGCACGAGGTAGGTCGACGAACGATATTCTTCACGGATTCGCGGGGTGCCGGAAGCCTTTACCGGATCAAAAGCACCGTCGCGGCCGATCAAACCTGACCACCGAAGCTCGGCCAAGGCGTCAATCAAACCTGAACTACAAAAGCCTCCCAGATCAAAATGCTCAATAGAGGCCGCAAAACCGGGCTCATCCGACCAAAGCGGTGACCCTATGACATGAAATCGAGGTTCAAAATTTACTGTATCAATGCGAATAGCGTCAATCGCACCCAGCATCGCATGACGCCCTGCTTCAATCTGAACGCCTTCGAGGGCAGAACCCGCAGGTGGTGCAGCGGCCAATAAATGCCCCCTCGTACCAAGCACAATCTCTGTGGTTGTGCCGATATCGATCAAAAGCGTCATCGTGTCGTCGACACCAAGTCCTGCGCCATAGGCCGCTGCCAAACAATCGCTGCCAACATGTCCGCCCAATAATGGCAATATGTGGACCGAAGCACCCGGAGCCATGCGAAGCCCCAATTCTCTAGCCGGTATATCGATTGGCTCAGAAACAGCCCCGGTATAGGGTGCGCTACCGAGCTCGGATGGGTCCAGTCCCAGCAGCACATGATGGGTAACTGGCGAGGCAACCAATGCCGCATCCAACAGAGCCTCCGTGGTCAGACCGGCCTCATCGACTAATCCGCCAACGGCCCCGTTCAACGACGAACGCAGCAAAGCGGTCATCTCGCCGTATCCACGTTCGGTACCTATGCCACAGGCGATCCGACTTATCTGATCGGCTCCGAACCGAATGAGGGGATTAATGATCCGCCGTTGGGCGATGATGGTGCCCGTCGATAGATTATTAAGCTGAAGTTCGATCGAACTCGCGCCAACATCTATCGCAAGTCCCGCCGGCACTAGCTGAACCTCGTCATAGACTGCTACAATCGTGCGATTATTTATCGCAACCGTAACCGTCCAGTTCCCTTGACGGAGTCGGCGCTGAAGGTATCGGAGAACTTCAAGTCCAATCTCAACGCCATCGATAGCGTATTGATCAGCCAAGGCCAAACTAAGTCGCCTCGCATCGCTAGCAGGATCATGTATATCGGGTTCCGCAACTTTAACTTTACAGTAGCGAATTACTTGATCGTCGTTACCCGTTAGATCGACTGTCAATGGCGCCGCCGCGCACCGCGCCTCTCACCACCCTCGTTCTTCGAAGGCGGCGCTTGAAGCGGACCAAGCAATTGAATTATCTTATCTTCTTCCGGACGCCCCAGGGGCCTATGGGTATCGACCGCTGCTCGGATCGCAGCCAAGTGCTCAAATCCGGTGCCGCAACATCCACCAATGATTTGAGCGCCCGAGTCGACTGCCAAACAGGCATAGTCCCCCATTAATTTCGGTGTCCCCGAATAATGAATATGTTCACCAACAAAGTGCGGTATTCCCGCATTAGCCTTGGCAATGATCGGAATTCCAGCCTTTTTCGCACTCATACTTAGAATGCTTATTACCAAATCGGACGCCCCAACACCACAATTGGCACCAATCGCCAATGGCTCCGGCGTTAACGTTTGAGCGAATTCAACAAGTCCTTCCGGAGTAATCCCCATCATTGTGCGGCCTGCCGTATCGAAACTGGCGGTAAAGGTATAACGCAGGCCAACCTGAATAGCGGCATGGGCAGCAGCTCGGATTTCTTCGAGCGAAGACATGGTCTCAATCCAAGCCACATCCGCACCGCCCTCTTTAAGTCCCTTCATTTGCTCGACAAAGACCTCAACAGCCTCCTCTTCCGTCAAAGGTCCAAGAGGGGCGAACAGATCACCCGTTGGGCCAACAGAACCCGCGACAACGACGGGCCGACCAGCCGTGTCTGCTACGGCGCGCGCAAGGCCCGCAGCGAGCGCGTTGATTTCGCGCGCCCGGTCTTGCATGCCGTGCAACATCAGGCGGCGCGTATTGGCCCCAAACGTATTGGTCAAAATAATATCTGCACCGGCATCGACAAAGCCTTGATGCAGAGCCTTAACCCGTTCTGGATGCTCAAAATTCCAAATTTCGGGCGCTTCGCCTGCCACCAAGCCCATTTCGAAAAGATTGGTACCTGTTGCACCATCGGCCAACAGCAACTTTCCGGACGACAAGAGTGAAGCAAGCATCATTAATTTCCTTTGTATCCGCCTATGGCATTATCTAGGCACTCTCTTGAAAGCCGCCAAGGAAAAAAGGCTATTTCCATTGAAAATAAATTCACCCTACTGCCGACCATCCCCACAAAAACGCTGCCCATCGAGCAATTTCTTTGACCGAACACATCGAGATAGCTTAGCATAGCGGGGCAATAAGGATATCAAAGCTATGGACGATAAATCGCTTTATTCTCAGAATGTTAGTCCAAATTCGACCAAGGAATTGGACTTCATGGAATGCGTACGTCGTGCCCGGATAGAAAAAGCCGAAAAGACGGGAATATCAGCAGATTTACGCGCCGCCGAACGTTCTCACCTTGAGCGTTTGAATAATCAACTAAGGCCGATTTTAGAGCAACTCCCTCGCGATGCAGATGTATTTAACCATGGCGTCGTTCCAGGAGAACGCCCCCGCTTTTATGTCGATATGATTTCCTTCGTTGAAATGGGCCGCGACCGTCGAACTTTCAGATTTTTGATGGATTCAAAAACGGGCCGCCAATTACTAGGTGAAAGCGAAGATATTTCTGTTATGGCCGGTGCAGTTACTCAATACTTGGCCAAAAGACTTGTTGAACGAGAAGGCGAGCTTGAACGCGCAATATGGTTTGAACCCATCGAAACGAATGAGGCAACTAAACCGCTTGAACTAGGTATATCATCGCCGATCACCGCAATGCCGGTGATTACTGAAATACATCGACCCTATAGATTTCGTATTTTTCTTGCATTTTTAATTGGAATAGTCGCGGGTATTGCTGCGATCTACATCGGTAGCCATTGGGATGGTTTCGTTTCATCGGAAATAATCCGGTCTTTATTTTCATAAAGCCCCGATGACCTTTATTTAAGGCTGAAGTCTCAGCGTTCCAACATAGCCTATTCCGTCCTTTTCCAACAATCCTCGTGTGGTCCCCGTAATCGAGACCCCAGTTTCAGTCATGTCAAAATCAAAAATATGATAGCCGGCGCGGTGACCTAAACTACCGTTCGCCGCCGACACTGAAGGGGCTCCGACTACCGGCACCAAACCTTCAGGCCCCTGGATATAGGCGACCGACGACCTATGATTATGACCATGAAGGACGAGTTCCGCCCCTTCTTGACCAATAATTTCCTCAAAAGCTGCAGCATCGGTCAGCGTCCGACCAAGCGTTGCACCGCCGACATAGGGCGGATGATGAATCAGAATAACACGGGCAAGCCCTTGTCCTTTAAGAAAACTCAACGATTTGCGTAATGCATTGCATTGATCTTTTCCCAACCTACCAGTTGCCAATAAAGGCCACGTCGAAATGCCTGAACATAGTCCAATTATGGCAATTGGCCCCACCATTCTGACATAAGGAAATCCTTCAAAACGCCCTGAATCCGAGGTCATCCAAGGTGCCCAATTCTTCGAAATCTCTGACTGCGCGGACCCGACATAGGCGTCATGATTTCCAGGAACAAGACTAACGCGTGTAGGACTTCCTAATCGGTGCATAAATTCGGCTGCTGGTGGAAATTCGGCCGGGAGGGAAATATTAATTAGGTCCCCAGCACAAGCGATATGATCGGGGGTCTGTTCGTGAATATCCGCAACAATTCGCCCAAGTAACGACATATCATGCGATTTACGGCGCCTAAACAGCCAATTTACGTAGCCTGCAAACCGTTTGCCAACGAGATCGAATAGACGCGGTACTGGAATGGGGCCGAGGTGGGGGTCGGAGATATGGATAAGGCGAAACATCTCTCCTACCTGCCCTTATGCCCAGGTTCCGTCAAGCGCTGCCAATCAATATTCCCGCAATGAATACGAGAGCACCACCGGCGACGACTTGAAAGGCGGCTTGAAGAAATGGCGTATCCATGAATTTGGCACGAATCCAAGCTATAATCCACAATTCCGACAATACGATAACCGTCGCTATTGCTGTGGCAACTAAAAATGCATTGGGAATACGATCGGGTACTAGATACGGGATAGTGTGCCCAATTCCACCTATGGTTGTCATAACACCACAAATCGCGCCTCTAATCCACGGGGATCCGCGGCCGGTCAGCGAGCCATCGTCGGAAAGAGCCTCCGCAAATCCCATGCTGATGCCTGCACCGATTGATGCAGCTAAACCAACGAGAAATGTCGGCCAATTGCCATGGGTGGCGAAAGCGGCAGCAAACACGGGAGCCAAGGTCGACACTGATCCATCCATCAATCCCGCAAGGCCTGGCTGAACATATTGCAGCACAAACATTCGCTTTTTTGTTTCTGCCTCCTCGTCAGCAACAGCCCCCTTTGCTGTCGCCTCCATCATACCCGCTGTCTTTTTTTCGTGACTTCGCTCTAGTTCGGCTAATTTGAGTAAAAGGCTCCGAATATTGATATCCAACACCCGATCTGCCGATTTTTCATAAAAATTAGCCGCCTGCATTTCCATAATTTCAGCTTCTTGACGCATTTTATCGATGCCAAGATTTTGGACGAGCCATACGGGTCTGCGTTTGAGAAAGCCTTTAACATCCTCCCGCCGAATGGGGGAAAGGTGTTCGCCGAAGCGGGTTTTGTACAGATCGTACAACATATCCCGATGCCCACGCTCGTCTTCGGCCATTTCGTCGAAAACAGCTGCCGAATGGGGATAAACGCCTCGTACTTGGTCCGCAAAACATTGATATATCCGAGAATCTTCCTCTTCATTGGAAATCGCCAGGGTCAAAATATCCCGTTCGGTGAGCTCGGACAACGCAAGTTGAGACATGGACAAAGACTCCAATTCGATATTGTTTGGAATACTTCTAAACTGCGTATTGATAAATACAAGCCCCGTTGAGGTAGCCAAGAGCCAATTTGAGGTAAATTCCAAACCATTTCAGATAGGAACAGTACCGTATATCCAAAAATCGATGCGGCCGATCAAAATTGAGAGCGGCAGCCCTCTTGCCGCGACGTACAAATTAGCCAAAGATTGCATTTGGCTGTTCGCACGTTTTATCCGATGCGTTTCTAGTAAAGGCGACGATTGATGAAATATTCCGTTCTTAGTTTGATTCATCAAGCTTTCCGCGGGCATCGCGATTGGAAGCCGGTATGGCGTTATCCGGAGCCCAAAGAAGAATATGATATTGTCCTCATTGGCGGTGGCGGTCATGGTTTAGCGACGGCCTATTACCTCGCTAAGGAACACGGCCTTAAAAATATCGCGGTTATTGAAAAGGGCTATTTGGGTGGTGGTTCGGTTGGTCGCAACACGACGATTGTTCGATCCAATTATCAAGAGCCCGGCAATATCCCGTTTTATGAATGGTCCCTCAAGCTTTGGGAAGGCCTTGAACAAGACTTCAACTACAACGCGATGATGAGCCAGCGGGGTGTTTTGAATCTTTACCATTCCGACAGCCAGCGGGACGAATATGCACGCCGCGGCAATGCGATGATGATGCACGGCGTCGATTGTACCCTATTGGATAAAAAGGGCGTTCAAGACCTCGTGCCCTTCCTCGATTTTGAGAATGCTCGATTCCCCATTCAGGGCGGATTGTTGCAAGAACGGGGTGGCACCGCCCGGCATGATGCCGTCGCTTGGGGATTTGCCCGGGGAGCGGACTCCCGAGGGGTCGACATTTTACAAAATACCGAAGCCACACAAATTCGTGTTGAAAATGGTCGTGCTGTCGGCGTCGAAACCAGCCGGGGTTATATTAAAGCGAAAAAAATCGGCATCGTTGCCGCAGGCAACACCACCCGCATTGCCCAAACCGCGGGCCTCCAACTTCCGATTGAATCTTACGTGCTACAAGCCTTTGTATCAGAGGCGATCAAGCCTTTAATTCCTTCCGTCGTCACCTTTGGTGCTGGTCATTTTTATATCAGTCAGTCCGATAAAGGCGGATTGGTCTTCGGTGCGTCGCTTGACGGTTACTCATCCTATGCGGCCCGCGGCAATCTACCCAGCGTTGAAGACACCATTGAGGAAGCGATGGCCATTATGCCATCGATCAGTCGGGTTAAGCTACTGCGTCACTGGGGCGGGATCATGGATATGTCGATGGATGGTTCCCCGATCATCGATAAGACGGGAGTCGATGGTTTATATATTAATTGCGGCTGGTGTTACGGCGGCTTCAAAGCGACACCGGGATCGGGTTGGTGTTTTGCCCATCTCATCGCGAAAGATGAGACCCATCCAAACGCCAAGGCGCTCCGGCTTGACCGCTTTAAAACCGGCCATGTCATCGACGAAGCGGGCACTGGCGCGCAACCTAATTTGCATTGAAGGTAGATCAAGATGCGTATTCCCTGCCCTTTCTGTGGCACCCGCGATTCTCAAGAATTCACGTATCTTGGGCAAGCCGGTTTAAAGCGGCCTGATCCGTCTGCGCCGAATGCTCAAGCCGCGTTTCACGATTATGTCCATATTCGGAAAAATCCGGCTGGACCGAATTCGGAGCTTTGGTTGCATGCGTATGGCTGCCGATCGTGGATTGTTGTTGAACGCAATACGCTAACCCATGACATTTTAGGTGCGGACTACGCGTCTCCTGTCATGAAGGAGGCCGCACAATGAACCATCAAATCAATAGGCTCAAGGATGGCGGTTTAATTGATCGCGCCCAGAAACTAACCTTCACCTTTGATGGTAAAGCCTTTGAAGGCTACCAAGGTGACACGATAGCTTCTGCACTGATTGCCAACGGCGTCTCACTATTGGGACGCTCGTTTAAATATCATCGACCACGCGGCATCCTATCGGCAGGTTCAGAGGAACCAAATGCATTGGTCGAGTTGCGCTCGGGCCATCGTCGGGAGCCTAATATTCGCGCAACGATGGCAGAGCTTTACCAAGGCTTGGAGGCGACAAGTCAAAATAGATGGCCATCACTTGATTTCGATATCATGTCGATTAATTCTCTCGTCAGCCCGCTTTTAACCGCTGGGTTTTACTATAAAACCTTTATGTGGCCAGCTTCCTTTTGGGAAAAAATCTACGAGCCTGCTATCCGTCGTGCCGCTGGGTTGGGCCGCCCGCCGGTGGGCAACGATCCTGATCACTATGAAAAGGCCTTTGCCCATTGTGACGTGCTGGTCATCGGGGCCGGTCCTGCGGGACTTGCTACGGCCCTTGCGGCGGGGCGTTCAGGCGCACGCGTCATCCTCTGCGACGAAAATAATATCCTCGGTGGCCGATTGCTTTCGGATGAGCGGACCATTGGCAAGGATAGCGGCTTGGAATGGGTCAAAACGGCAGAATCCGAATTGGCAAGCCTTTCCAATGTCACCCTTATGCGTCGAACGACGGTCTTTGGCATTTATGATCACGGGGTATATGGCGCCATTGAGCAGGTGAACGATCACATTGCCTCTCCGCCAGCCTATCAACCGCGGCAACGAAGCTATCGGATTGTTGCAAAGCGTGCCGTATTGGCTGCTGGCGCGATTGAGCGCCCAATGATCTTCGGAAACAATGATCTTCCGGGCATCATGCTCGGTTCCGCCATTCGCACCTATATCAACCGTTATGCATCGCTACCCGGTCGGCGCGCCGTCATCTTCACAAGTTCCGATGAAGGTTACACGACCGCCAAGGCCTTGGAACAAGCCGGAGCGGTAGTCGTTGCTATTGTTGATTCAAGAAAAGGGGAAATGATTCAACGCGCCCAAGGCGGTAAGCATCTACAAGCGGTCGATATTCAAATGGGCAATGGAACGATACGTTCCGTTGAATGCGATCTATTGGCGATGTCGAATGGTTGGAATCCGGCCGTTCACCTCACCTGCCATCTCGGCAACAAGCCGGTTTGGCATGACGGCGTACACGCATTTATTCCGGACAAGCTTCCAAAGGGTTTAACCGTTGTCGGCTCGGCAAATGGCCGCTTTACGCTTCAAAATGCGTTGGATGATGGCTTTCGCTTGGGTTCTGAAGCGGCAGCAGAAACGGGGTTCGATACAGCTGCGTCGCATGCCCCAACAACCGATGCGGAAAGCTTGGCGCATCAGCCCATCTGGCGCGTCACATCCGGCAAAGGAAAGCGCTTTGTCGATTTCCAGCATGACGTGACCGATTTGGATATTGAACTCGCCAATCGAGAGGGCTTCAAATCGGTTGAGCATATGAAGCGTTATACCACGCTTGGCATGGCAACCGATCAGGGAAAGACGGCCAATATCGCTGGGCTCGCCATTTTGGGCGAAGTATCTGGCCGAACGATTAATGAAGTGGGCACAACGATTTTTCGTCCGCCCTACACGCCTGTTGCCCTTGGCGCCCTTGCTGGTCACCATGTTCATAAAGCCTTTCGACCGACGCGATTGACGCCCTCCCATCAATGGGCTGAAGAACAAAATGCCGTTTTCATGGAAACCGGACCTTGGCTTCGCGCCCAGTATTTTCCCAAGGAAGCGGGAGAAGATTGGTTATCGGCGATGGCGCGTGAAGTCGTGACGACACGCGAAAAGGTTGGCGTCTGCGACGTCTCCACCCTTGGCAAGATTGATCTGCAGGGGAAAGATGTCGCGACCTTCCTCGATCGGATTTACACGGGAACATTTTCGACCCTTGCCATCGGGCGTGTGCGTTATGGGTTGATGATGCGCGAAGATGGCTTTGTTTTTGATGACGGAACCACAGCCCGGCTAGGTGAAAACCATTATCTTATGACAACCACCACAGCGGGTGCCGGAAAAGTGATGGCGCATCTAGAATTTTGCCATCAGGTATTATGGCCAGAACTCGATATTGCCTTTACGTCGGTAACTGAGCAGTGGGCGCAGTTTTCGATTGCCGGCCCATGTTCCCGCAAGGTTCTGCAAAAAATTGTCGAGCCGGCTTATGACCTCTCCAACGAAGCTTTCCCTTATATGAGTGCTGGAGAAGTTAAGCTGCGGGGTGGCGTTCCGGCACGGCTATTTAGGATCTCTTTTTCGGGTGAATTGGCCTACGAAATCGGTGTTCCAAATGGCTATGGCGATGCGCTCATCCGCGCCATCATTGCGGCTGGCGAAGAATTCGGTATTACGCCTTATGGACTTGAGGCGCTCTCGACGATGCGGATTGAGAAAGGCCACGTTGCCGGCGGCGAGTTGAATGGGCAGACAACGCCTCGTGATCTCGGCCTTGCTGGCATGGTGTCCCAAAAGAAAGATTGTATCGGCAAACACATGTCCGAACGCCCAGCGATGTTAGAAGCGGATCGACCCATTATTGTAGGGTTCAAGCCCCGCAATAAGAGTGCAAAGCTGACCGGCGGCGCTCATTTTCTTGATCTTGCTACAAAGCCATCGCTTTCCGCTGATTTGGGACATTTGATGTCGGTAGCGTATTCACCAACCCTAAAGAGTTGGATTGGCCTTGGTATCCTAAAGAATGGTCGACAACGCATTGGCGAAACGGTTCGTGCCGTAGATTTCATGCGGGGGACCGATATCGAAGTTGAAATATGCGATCCCGTATTTTTTGATAGAATGGGAGAACGCCTCCGTGGTTGACCTTAACTTAGCGTCACGCTCAGCCCTCGCTCCTTTCATTAAGCTGGGGCATTTTGGTGCAACCGATGTCGAACCCGGTGTTATGCTGCGTGAGATCGTCGACTTTGGATTAGTCAGCCTTACGGCTTACAAAGGGCAAGGTAAGCCTTTATCCGACGTTATTCAGGCCCAGCTTGGCCTGCCCCTTCCCGAGGCACTCAAAGTGTCCCGACGCGATGGGCTATCGATTATTTCGACAGCACCCAATCAATGGCTTGTTTTCGCCGAAAGGGAAATGGCTGAAGATCTTTATAGCACGCTTGTCGCCCTAGCGAACCCATTCGCTGCCGTCGTTGACCAATCCCATGCCCGTGCGGTGATTGACGTCTCGGGCTCGCGCGCGAGAGAGGCGCTCGCCAAAGGTATATCGCTGGATCTTCATCCGAAGGCTTTCCAAACGGGCGAATCCGCAACAACTTTGGCTAGTCAACTCTGGATTACAATGTGGCAAACCAACGATTTACCTACCTATCGCTTATCAATATTTCGCGGATTCGGGGAATCCCTGCTCAATTGGTTGGTCAGTTCCGCAAATGAGTTCGGCTGCAAAATAGTTGGTCAATAAGGGGGATGAATTTTAAGCGATAGAAGGCTGCGAAATCGAAATCGGCGTTACCTACACCACTTAATTTTCCATCATTGAACCAGCACATCCGCTCAATAGCTCGCCCAAGCGATCAGCTCCTCTAAAAGCTGAAGGCCTGACGCCTATGCCTGGCCAATTGGATGTTCTTCAATTGTGCCGCCATACGAATCGGCGACGCACAAACCATCATTTTAAATAGCGATAGAACTTATATTCGATAGTGTTTGCATTCCAAAAAAAATTGTGGATAATTCCGTAACGTAATATAAAATTTTAATGGCTCTTCGCGGATTTTAGTGGGTAATTTTTGGTTTTTTTCATAATTTTGACAAGCCTGCGGTTACAATTTTGAGC
>CAIUPE010000074.1 GCA_903900975.1 uncultured Hyphomicrobiales bacterium
AGCAATCTCAGCGAATGATAAATTGGCAGCCAGACCACGACTGATCGCTTCTCTTTCCTCGATACCGAGGCGACTATACTGCTTCTGTTTCATGCGGAGCCCATATTAGCCCCGTTGCGTTAGATTCCTGAAACCGCCATTTAAAAATGGAAATAGGGGACGGCGTCGTTATCGAACGATGGGTGAGGCATCCGATGCTTTGCATCGTGGCGAAGTTACCGTAATCAATTTGCGTTGGGTTTAGGTTGGAGTTGGCAAAATGGATCATTCGCCTCAAGTTCTGTTAAACGTGTTGGTCAAACAGTTTTATCAGATTGCTTTGCGAGAAGTGCCAAACGATATGGGCCTTTCCCTTATCGAATCACCTGACGATGCGGAGGCTGTCTTTATGGCACCCGATGTTTTTCACAAATGCTTCGGTAATATCGATTTTCTGGGCCGGAGCCGTTTGAATACCGATGGCGAACTGTGGCGTCATCGCCGCGGTTTGACCCATGCTACATTGAATGACGCTGGAAAGCCCAATTTCAGGCAACATATCTTTAATCGCTATACGGCCCGCTTCGATCAGATTTCGGAGCTGACGCCCAATCATATCCACCGCGCAGCCGATGAGGCAGCGATGTCGGTTTTTCTGGATGCTTTTGGATGCCAAACCGACCCGGCGGAACTCGTTAGCTTCCTTGAGCATATTCAACCTTTAATTGTCGAATTGCAGACCAGTTCTTGGTTTCGCCTTGCCAGCCAAAGTACTCCGGATTTGCAGCGGCGCGCTGAACAGGCCGTTCGGCAATTCGAAGATCTGTTGATGTCGGATCCTGAGACAGCAGCCCTTTTGACCCGCATCACGGAGCGTATGGAGGGAGGTAGCCGGTTAGACGCTACCGAGGAAGTTTTGATGGGCGCTTTTGCAGGAATTGAATCGACTACGTCTGCGATCCGCTGGCTTTTCAATCGGCTAGGCATAAATGACCGCGTACAAGAGCGAGTGGTTGCCGACCTTAATAAGGCTGTATCGGAGCGGCGTTATTTTGATTGTTTTATCAAGGAAACACTGCGCTATTTTCCGCCCATTCCCTTTGTCGCACGGTTGGCAACGCAAGATTTTGAACTGCCTAGTCGATCGGTCAAGAAGGGGGATCGGGTTGTTGTATCGATTATCGGGCTGCATATGAACGAAACAGCTTGGCAAGACCCTTTTATCTTTGATTCCGCTCGTCCGGAATTTATGGGCGACGAATATAACCGCAAGTGTTTTATCCCCTTCTTAAAGGGGCCTCGCACATGCGGCGGAATGCGCCTCGCCGAAATTGAATTGGCGGCAGCACTGGAAGCCCTATTAAAGCGTTTTCGTGTCCGTAACAGTGACCCTAAGATCAATATTGCTTATGCTTTGGTTTCTCGACCAGCCCAATCGGACCCTTTAATCTATTCACGGATCTAAGTCGTTCTCGTTCATGTCGGGACGATGCGATGCCGCCAGTAAAAATCCCAAAATGATAAAGATGCGGTCAATTCCGATCAACCGGCCTGCCTGCTCGTCGTCCAAATTCCGAATAACGGTGATATGATTCAATTTATTGACCGTTTGATCGAGGCGTGCGTGATCCAAGTCCTTGGAATGCCTACCAATGAGGAACAGACTGGGGATCAAAATTGATCCGACCAATGGCCACAAGTCATAAGGTCGCCCATGGGCGACAAGGTCATCAAGCGTCGGATCATGAGGAGCCCGTAAGGCTGGGGGAGTGATCGTCATTTCTGCGGGATGTAATGAAGGGCGATACTGAATCGTTGCATCATTCAGTATTAGCTTAGCTGCCTTTGTTCCGCTGAACGCAAGATAAGAGAGAGCCAGCGCACCGCCCCAGCCTGTACCCATGTAATAGGCTGATTTCTCTCGAAATCGCTTCAAATGTGCCAAGCATTGCATGTAATTTTTGAGAATGTAGGACCCTCGTTCATTGAACGAACTGCTTTGACCCCGACCCGGCAAATCGGGAGCTACAACCTTGATGCCCGACATAGCGAGCCTTTCGCCCAAAGCTGAGAAATCCGTGCCGCATCCGAAAAAATCGTGGATGCAAATTAAGGTAGCGATAGGCGCTTCCGGTTGCCAGATATGTACGGTGATCCGGATATAGGCTCCATCAATTGGTATCAGAATATCTTCAGTTAGAGCTTGATACACTTGAAACTCACACAAACAACGACGATACCTGCCGGCTTCGGGTGCCGATAAACTATTTTGTATATTGAACGACTGATCTTAGCCTGCAATTGATTAAAGCTTTCCACGCTCATATTCGCGTTGCAAGCCGTCAAGCAAATTGCCGAATTGTTTCTGTAATTGTAATTTTAGCTGCCGGTTAACCGGATAGGCCGATTTTTCCGCTTCGAAATGAGGCTCGGTAAGGTTGATTGGCAATGTAAATTGCTTCGCAATGCGATTAAGGCATTCTTGAGGATTGCTGATAATATCTTCCGATTCAAGCCGAATAACTTGCTGTTTGGGGTGGCTGGCGGCCAGATTTTCCCATTGTTTTTCGATCAAGCAGGTGAAATTGAACAACGCGACCATCTTTCCGTCGGTCATATC
>CAIUPE010000075.1 GCA_903900975.1 uncultured Hyphomicrobiales bacterium
AATCAAGCCCGCATCATTGGCGGCCGTAGCAAGATTGCCCGACGGATAAGCGCCATTTCCGATGACGACAGCAATTCGCTTTTCTTGCGCGGGCGTCTCAGCAAATACGCCCAACGGCGCAAAAAAAACGCAGGCCAAAATGAACATGGCTACCGTGTTTATCCATTTGGGCAGACGAACAAACATGACAACCTCATGCGTTTTACAGCATTTAAACGGCCCTCGGGTCGATTGGTTGCGTACAAAAAAAACGCAAGGGTGGCAGCGCCGACCGGTACAACAAAACACGGTCGATCGATTGACCGCCGGCAACTCATTGATTTAATTGAAAGAACCTTGGCGCGCCCTACGGGAATCGAACCCGTGTTTTCGCCGTGAAAGAGTCGGTTCGGCAAATTAATAGGAAAATTATCCTTGATTTTTCTTTCAAGTCAGCCATAATCGAAACGACTGCAAACCGGAAAAAAGAAGTTATCCTTATTCTATCTTTGGTCGATCTTAGGTCGTGAATTATGGCTGAAACTGTCAAATCGGCAAAAATTGAAAACAGGACTGCTCGCAGTCGCCTGAAACGCGGCAGACAGGCCCATTGGCGCACATTAATTACAGGTCGAGCGCACATCGGCTATCAAAGGAAAGATAACGCAACCTCCGGTCGTTGGATCCTCCGGCGTTATAACGGGACAAATTACGCTATTGAATGCCTTGGCTTGGCTGACGACAGCTTCGAGGCCGATGGATCGGTAATTTTGAATTTTGATCAAGCCGAGGCAAAGGCACGAGCCATTCTGGAGGCGCCACGACAGGCCTCAAAGAGGCTCACGGTTCGGCAGGCTTTTGCGCGCTATGTTGACTTCAAGCATTCTCAAGGTCAGCAGACAGGGGATCTTATAGCCCGTGGAAGGGTCCATATTCTTCCGCATTTAGGCGACAAAATTGTAAGCGAGTTGACGCCCGAGATGCTGCGGGGATGGTTGTCTGCGCTTGCCTCGCTGCCTGCCATGAAAAGGTCGCCTCGAGGAGGTAAACAAGCCTACAAGGCCGCTCCTAGCGACGAGGAAGACGTGCGGCGCAGGCGGTCGTCCGCCAACCGTATACTGACCATGCTGAAAGCCACATTGAACCACGCCTTCGATGACGGGTTAATTGCGCGCAACGATTCTTGGGGCCGAAAATTGAAGCCTTTCCGTGCTGTAGAGACAGCTCGACTACGGTGGCTGACGGTTGATGAGGCGAAGCGCCTTTTAAATGGATGCCGTCAGGATTTTAGAAAGCTCGTTCAGGGCGCGCTCGCAACCGGTTGCCGATATGGCGAGTTGACGCGCCTCAAGGTCGAAGATTTCCATGCAGACTCAGGAACCATAATGATCCGTCGATCTAAAAGCGGAAAGGCGCGCCACGTTATTCTAAACGACGAAGGAGTAAAACTTTTTAGTCAGCTCTGCATGGGCAAACACGGCTCCGAGTTAATTTTTCAAAACGAGACAAGGAACCACCGCGCCGGTCAAACTGATGACCTTGGCGAATGGCGACCTTCAGAACAGGTTCGCGCCATGCAGGACGCATGTACAAAATCAAATTTGAAGCCAGCGGTTAACTTCCATGCACTGAGGCATACTTGGGCTTCATTAAGCGTCATGAATAGTGTCCCGCTTTTGGTAGTTGCCAAAAATCTTGGTCATACTGATACGCGCATGGTTGAAAAGCATTATGGTCATTTAGCTGATAACTACGTTGTCAACGCTATCCGAGACAACGCTCCAAATTTCGGATTTGATATCGGTAATAATGTTGTTCGTCTAACCCAAGTGCCGCAGACATATTGCGATAACCTACAGCAATCCATCCGGCACGATATTTCCATTGACTCGTGATTTGCAAATTCTAATTCAAGTCATTGATCGATTATTTTACCTTCAATTTTACACTAACCATTTCCATTTTGAGAACAAATTTCCGGTGATTCCATTGGATTATAAAACCGGCGCAAACGCCCGAAAATTGAAAATATATTGAAATTTATGAAAAAAAATTTTGACTCTTCAAAATTAAGATTCATATTTGTCGTGCGCTTTACAAATGATCCATAGTTCGTTTTCAGCGCCAGATATGGAAAATGCCAAGCTGCCCGTTGAGGCTTAAGTCTTATAAAGTCCCGCAGAAAGGGCACACCTCCCCTCTCAATTGAGTTTTCGGGGTGAACATTCGCCGGCGCAGGCAGCGTGTTATAGGCGATCTACTCAGCTTTATCGCGATGATACTCGGATCGTTGCGAATGGAGATTAGCCATGACGGCAAGCCGTTCGATTGGGAATGCTGCATCAGTATTGGAGCAGAGCAACGCTTTAACTATTTCGGACTTTTGTAAATCCGAACGCATAAGCTTGAGCACTTATCACAAGCTCAAAAAACTTGGCTTCGGGCCCGATGAAATCCGAATTCCCGGATTGAGTTACATCCGAATTTCGCCAGAGGCTTATAGCCGGTGGCGCGATAAGATTAATTCGCTTCAAGATTCGTATGAATTAAACCGAGAAAGAGAACGCCGCTCCGCCTTTGCAAAAGCGGCAGGAAATGCCGCGGCTCGGTCACCCCTCCACGTTTCAAAACGTCTGCACAAAGCGGGAGACTGAAACGATGAAAAAACTACAAAATCCGACAGCGTTATCACCGCTGTCGGATCAGGAGATAGACCTTGTGAACTTGCCGGTCAACCCTGATTATCTCTCTATTATTAGGGCGGTTTCAGGAATCTAAC
>CAIUPE010000076.1 GCA_903900975.1 uncultured Hyphomicrobiales bacterium
GGCGCGGAGCGCGGCGGGCGCATCTTGGAGAGAGGAGCGCTTTGTCATGTTGGTCAAACACATACTTCAGGACAAGGGCCGCGACGTCATCGTCATTGCGCCGGGCGCGACGATGGCGGAGGCGGCGCAGTTGCTGGCGGAAAAACGCATCGGTGTGGTGATCGTCAAAGGCGCCGAAGGCGCGCTGGCGGGAATTCTATCGGAACGCGATGTGGTGCGCGCCGTTGGGACTGATGGGCCTGTGGCATTGGGCCACAACATTACAGTCTATATGACAAAGAGCGTCGCGACCTGCCGCCAGACCGACACCATCGAAGCGCTGATGGAAATGATGACCCGTGGCCGGTTTCGTCACGTGCCGGTGCTGGATGACGACAAGATGCTTTGCGGCCTGATCTCGATCGGCGATGTGGTCAAGACCCGGATTGCGGAGACCTTGAACGAAGCCAATTCGCTCAGGGAATATATCTCGGCCACCGCCTGAGCGGTCGCGGGAGTTCCCTGAAACCGGGCCGCGGCGGGAACCCCGGCCTGCGGCGGGCGTTGCCGTTCGGGAGCGTTTCATTGGAGCAATCGCCATGAAACCCCACAATTTGCTGGCCGCAAACGGCCTTGTGCTTTGCGCATTTCTGATCGCGGCGCCTGCGATGGCGCAGAACAATCACCTCGACGCCAAGGGCATGCCGACGAACCATTCCACGCCGGCCGAACAGGCGCAGACCGCCGATCTCAACAACCAGGTGACCGAAGCCAACGGCGAGATCTCGGCGCAGGACAACAATAACCGGTCGAAATATCAGATCGAGCAGCAGCAATATCAGGAACAGCTGAAGCAGCATCAGGCGGCGCAGGAAAAATACCAGGACCAGAAGGCCACATATCGGAATCAGACCGCGCAGTATGAAGCGTTGCGCGCACGCTTCCGCAACGAACGCGCCGCATACCATCGCTATGAATGGCCCAGCCGCTTTGCCGAGTGGCGCTTGAAGAATGACGGCAGCATGCTGAATGCGCGCGTGCAGCTCATCAACGGCGATTATGTCGGCAATGTCGTCGGCGTGGCGCGTGCGTCCGACGGTGTGATCGAAGGCCTGGAAGTCGCGCTCGACAACGGCAAAGTCGTCTGGATCGATTCCGTCGATGCGCGCTTCGATTCCGCGCATGGCGAGATCGTCACCGATCTCGATGCCAGCGATCTGCACCATATGGCCGACGAGCACATCGGCTGAGTCTGCTGTCCAGGGACGGAGAAACGCCCGGTGTGCCGCCCGGGGGTCTTTGGCCGGTTAAGCCTAAAAAACCAGGAAAACTGGCCTTTTGCACTGCAAAACGGCTTTGCGGGGTGCAAAATCAAGGGGACGGGGCTGAAATTGGCCTGACGCCCCATATATAGAGTGGCTCCCGGATGGGTGGCCGCTGCGAAAAACTGGGCCAAATGTCCATCCACAAGCGTCGGAAAAAAACCGCTTTTTCCGCGTTTTTAGCGTTTGACTTGGGGGGAGGCCGCTCCTATAACCCGCGCCCACGCCGCTTCGCGCAGCGTTTGTTGCGCGAGTGGTGTTTCGTTGAAAAGAGGCGTGAAAACGTCGGTTTGGCGAGCTGTTTGACATTGTGATTTTCGGAAGGGGAACGTGGGCGGCGGCTCGGTATGCCATCGCGTCCCAAGGCTTGTCCTTGGGCGCTAAACAATCGAGCAGCGACATTGAATGCTCGCGTTCTTCTGCAAAGACGAAAGACTCTAAAGTCGATCGTTGTCGGACCTTGACGGGCCCGATGGCGATCAACCCTTGTCAAAAGTTTTTGCGAACTACGCAAATACAAGAGCATTCAGCGTCGTCTGTCTCAGGATCAAAACATGAGAGTTTGATCCTGGCTCAGAACGAACGCTGGCGGCAGGCCTCAA
>CAIUPE010000077.1 GCA_903900975.1 uncultured Hyphomicrobiales bacterium
GTCACCTTGCATGCAGGAAATCGCAAAGTGGGCTCGCGCGTTTGTGCCGTTTTCGAATTCAATGAAGGTGGCGAAATTACCGGCTGGCGGGAATATTGGGACACCGGCGACGTGATGAAGCAAATGGGCGTTTCTGCCGCAAAGCTGGCAGAGGCGATGTAAGGCTATGCGTAACTACCCAGCCCCTTGCCAAGCGGGTGACGTTGTGATTCACACTACCCATGAATCGCGAGGAACTCGAAGGGCTCACGAAGCCGGAGTTGGTCGAGTTGGTGTTGCGGCTGCAGCGGCCTGACAAGACGTCGCGGACCTCGTCAAAGCCACCGTCAACGGACCGCAAGGCGAAGCGGGAAGGATCGCGCCCCGGCGGCGCCAAACCTGGCCACAAGGGGTATGCGCGCAGTTTGTCCGAAGCGCCGGACATCATTGAAGATCACCGCCCAACGCATTGTCGCCATTGCGGCCTGCCGTTTGCTGAAGATGAAGCCGGCGCGGTGATAGGGGAATACGACGAAATCGATCTTCCCGAAGTGAAGCCGATCGTCAAACGCCATCGCAGACTGAAGTGCCGTTGCGCGACGTGCGGCAAGACGTCCGCCGCGCAGTTGCCGCAGGCAGCGCATGGCACGCCCTTTGGCAAGCGCATCCATGCCTTGGCGCTCTACCTCAAGTCGAACCAATTGTTTTCATATCAACGGCTACAAGTCGCGTTTGCCGATTTGTTCGGGCTGACACTCAGCCAGGGCGCGCTGATGAACATGTTCCAACGCGCCGCGCCGGTCTTTGCCGCCGGGCGCGACAATGCCCTTGCCGCATTGCGTCGCGCTGATGTCGTGGCTTGCGATGAAACGGGTGTGCGGATCGAAGGGTGCAATGCCTACCAGTGGGTATTTTGCTCTGCTGAGGCCATTGTCCATACCGCTGACTTCACCCGCGCAGGCCAGGTCGTGCGCGACACGATGAATGGCCATCAACCCGAGGTCTGGATATCAGACCGTTATACCGCCCAGCAAGGGCATGGCCGGCTCCACCAGACGTGCCTGGCCCATCTCGACCGAAAGGCCCGCTTTGTTGCCGAAAATGGCAGTGATCTGATCGGCATGCGGCTCCAGCTTTGGTTCGATCGAGCCTTCAGTCTCGCAAGAAACATCGCCGACCTCGCCGTCTCGACAGTGAAAAACCACAAGCGAGCGTTGGAACGCGATCTCAATGCCATCCTTGCCAGCACCACCAATTGCCCGCTGGCCCGTGATCTACTCGGCCAAATCCGGCGTGCCCGCGACCAGATGCTCATTTTCTGCGACTTTTCAGGAAGGGTCGATGCGACCAACAATGTCAGCGAAAGGGCGCTGAGGCCAAGCGTCATCCAGAGAAAAGTGACCAATGGCTATCGCGCCAAATGGGCTGCAGACGCTGAGGCCGCTCTGCGATCAACCGTCGACACCGCGCGCCTGTCGGGAAGCAATCCCTTCAAAACCATACTTGGCGCCGTCTCCGCCTAATCGCCCAAAGCGGGGGGGCTGGGTAGTTACCAGCGTTCGGCGTTTTTGATAACAACGAAACCTCGGGCGTCATAAATTTCAGGGTTAAAAACCTCGGAAAACGACCCGCCTTGGATGTCACCGTTAGGTTTGATTTGCCTTTTGAAATCGCTGACTTCAATTATGCCGTTGACCGATTCGCCAATA
>CAIUPE010000078.1 GCA_903900975.1 uncultured Hyphomicrobiales bacterium
ACTGCCCGAACCGTTGCACCCTTACCGTATCATCCGGTATCCACCGACAACAGAGTGTCCGCCCTGCCATCAAAAATTGCGCCCTAGGCGACAAAGGCTGCCTTTCCTGTCGCCTCAAAATCGTTCAATGTTCAAAAAAGTTAAACCAGCAGAATCGGAAACGCCATGTCGAGCCACGTCAAAGCTGTTGTCATTCACTCCGCCCATGACCTGCGGTTCGGCGAAGTACCGCTCGCGGCTCCTGGACCCGGCGAGGTGGAAGTCACCGTCACCCGTGGGGGGATCTGTGGCTCTGACCTCCATTATTATCACGACGGCGGCTTCGGAACGGTCAGGCTGAAAGAGCCGATGGTTTTAGGGCACGAAATTGCCGGAACCGTATCGGCGATCGGCGCGGGCGTCACATCGGTGAAACCGGGCGATAAAGTTGCGGTCAATCCAAGCCTTGCCTGTCGGGCTTGCCGCTATTGTCTGGAAGGGTTACCGGCACATTGCCTGAACATGCGATTTTATGGGTCGGCCATGCGGTTTCCGCATGTTCAAGGCGGATTTCGTGAAAAGCTGGTTTGCACAGCTGAACAGGCGGTGCCTACGGGCGATGCAACGCCCGCGGACATTGCGGCGTTTGCCGAACCCCTTGCGGTTTGCCTTCACGCTATTCGGCGGGCTGGATCTGTTGCGGGCCGTCGCGTGCTTGTTACCGGCTGCGGCCCGATTGGCGCGTTGACGATCTTGGCTGCGCGTCACGCCGGAGCGCGCGAAATTGTCGTTACGGATATTGCAGCTTCTGCGCTGGCGATCGCTATGAAAATTGGCGCTGATGCCGCGATCAACTCCAAAGATGCCCCTGACGCGCTCGAACCCTATAAGCTCGATAAAGGCTATTTCGATGTTGCATTTGAAGCGTCCGGCAATGGTCGTGCTTTAGCTGACGCCATCGCCTGTGTCGCCCCTCGGGGTCGGATCGTTCAGATCGGCATGGGCGGCGAAGTACCCGTTCCCCTTGGCCAAATTGCAGCCAAAGAGATTGAACTTGCTGGTACGTTCCGTTTCTTTGAAGAATTCAACTGGGCGGTCGACCTCTTGGCCAAGCGTGACATTGATGTTGCGCCCTTGTTGAGCGCTACCCTTCCATTCACCAATGCGCGATCGGCTTTCGAGCTGGCATCAGATCGCAGTCGTGCCATGAAAGTTCAACTTGCTTTTGACTGACGGCGTTTGGTGTTACGAATGAAAGCCTCAATGCTATGACCTCCCCCTTTGTGATGCCGCTTTCCAGCCCTGAAGATTGCGGAATGCGAAGCGATCAATTTGACCGTCTTTCAGCTTTGATCGAACGCCATATCACGGAGGGAAAACATCCTGGTGCGCAAATCGCCGTCGCACGTCATGGCAAGCTCGTCTACGAGCAGACCTTTGGCTTTTCCGGCATCGGCGATCGCAGTCGTGCCGCCACGCCCAATACGCTTTGGCTGCTCTATTCCAACACGAAGGTAATAACGGCCTGCGCCCTTTGGATTTTGGCTGAGCGGGGGAAATTATCCTTTGCCGACCGGATCGCCGACTATTTGCCGGAATTCAGCAGGTACGGCAAAGGTAGCATTACGCTTTTGCAGCTATTGACGCATCAGGGTGGCTTTCCGAATGCAGAAATTGAGCGCGCTGCATGGAACAATCATGACCTCATCCGAGAGCAAATATCCGCCTTCTCACTCGAATGGACGCCCGGCTCGCGCTATGAATACCATACTGCCGCAGCCCATTGGGTTGCTGCCATGCTTGTCAATATTATCGCAGGCGAAGACTATCGCAGCTTCATCCGCAACGAGATCATTGTGCCCTTAGGCCTTGAAAATGAACTGTTTGTTGGATTGCCTGATCCCGAATATTCACGGACAGCCGACATGCATATTATCGGGTCCGACGGATGGATCGCTGACCCCATCTCAACAGCCGACGATTTCCGAAAAGCAGGTATTCCCGGTGGCGGCGGGTATGGAACAGCGCGGGCGATGGCGGCCTTTTATCAAGCGCTGATTCACGGTGGCAAACTTGGCGAACGACGGATTCTATCACCCCGGACGATCGCGTTTGCTACCAAAGACTGGACACCGGGTCTGCATGAAGCCGATGGATCAGCCGTTCATTTCGGACTTGGTCCCTACCTTCGCGGAGAAAAGGAGATCGCCAACGGCTTGGGCGGATTAGGCTCACCACGTACCTTTGGCCATGGCGGAGCCGGAAGCTCGGTTTGTTGGGGTGATCCTGATTCGGGCGTCTCTTTTGCTTATGTGTCGAATGCTCGCCAAATCGAGCCTTGGAACATGTGGCGGCGTGATGTGGTCAGCAATATCGTGCATGCCGCCATCCTCTGATCACCCTCTTTCCGATGCCCCCCCATACAAATTTTCGAAGCCCAGCTTACGTCAATAGTTCTGTCCCGTTTTCCGCCTAAAATTTATTCAATTGCGACACTAGCGGACGATATTTGGATTAATTCTCATAAAAATTGCAAAAAAGATGATTCTTTTTACTTGTGTCTGACGAAGGCATCGGCAACGATAAGCGTGCGGGTGCGCTAAGATGAAACCGCTGGGAGGATATCGATCGTTTCGAACGGGCAAACCTGTCCCGCGAGGTGGTCGATGTTAAGAAGCAACACTTTGATCAATGGAAACCCGGTCAATTTAAACTGGGTGGCTGACACCAAAAAGGGGATCGCCGTGGAAGAGTACAACAAGCTGAAACATATGTTTGATAAGGGCGCATTGTCCCGTCGCGACTTCATGAGCGGCGTTGCGATGATCGGCGCTGGCATGGCCGTTGCGCCATCGCTGCTTTCCGGCACCGCGCAAGCCGCAACACCGAAGGTTGGCGGCACACTTCGCATCGGCATGGAAGGTGGCTCGGCTACCGATTCGCTCGATCCGCGCACCTATGCCGACTCGGTCATGATTGCAGCCTCGCTGGCTTGCATGAACGGCCTCATTGAATTCGACAATGCCGGCAACCCAACGGGCGAATTGCTCGAGAGCTGGGAAGCCAAGCCAGGTGCAAAGGAATGGGTCTTCAACGTCCGCAAGGGTGTGAAGTTCTCGAACGGCAAGACGCTGACCGCCGACGACATTCTGTATTCGATCGCGATCCATCGCGGCGAAACCAAGTCGCCAGCCAAGGGCATCTTGAAGCAGATCACTGAAATCAAGAAGGTCAACGAGAACCAGATCGCCATCACGCTTGAAGCCGGCAACGCCGACTTCCCAGCCATTTTGGGCGATTACCATCTCGTCGTTGTTCCCGATGGATTCACTGACTGGCAGAAGCCAATCGGCACCGCCGGCTACACGCTCGAAAGCTTCGAGCCAGGCGTTCGCCTCGTGTTCAAGCGCCGCGGCGATTACTGGAAGGCTGGACGCGCGAATTTCGAGACTGTCGAAATCCGCAACATTCAGGACGTTGCCGCTCGTACGGCTGCGCTTCAGTCGGGCCAGGTCGACGCGGTTAACCGCCTTGATTCACGCACGGTCAACCTCCTGATGAAGGACAAGAAGCTTCAGGTTGTTCGCACAAAGGGCACGGGCAACCGCTTCTGCTTCGTTTCGCGCGTTACCGACGCGCCTTACGACAACAAAGATCTGCGTACGGCGCTCAAATACGGCATCGACCGCCAGAAGATCATCGATCAGGTCTATAACGGCTTTGCAACGCCGGGCAACGACCACACGCTCGACGCTTTGAACCCGTTCTACAACACGGAAATGCCACAGCGTAAGTATGATCCGGATAAAGCCGCCTTCCACTTCAAGAAGGCCGGTCTTGCTAATGCCAAGATCGAATTGCAGACGTCGGACGGCGCTTGGGGTCAAGCGGTCGACTGCGCCCAGCTCTATCAAGAGTCGCTCAAGAAGGCCGGCATCAACCTTGATGTTAAGAAGGTCTCGGCTGACGGCTATTGGGACAATGTTTGGCTCAAGGTTCCGTTCTGCGCCGTGTATTGGGGCCGTCGTCCTACCGCCGACCAGACCTTTACGCAGGTCTATGGTTCGGCATCGGATTGGAACGACTCGAACTGGAAGCGTCCTGAGTTCGACAAGATCATCGGCGATGCCCGTGCAGAGCTCGATGTGAAGAAGCGCAAGGAGCTCTACTTCAAGGCTCAGGAAATGATCTCGGATGACGGCGGCATGATCTGCTTCGCCATCGGCGATTATCTCGACGGTTACGGCAAGAACGTCATGGGCGTCGAACCGCATGCCCGTTATGACAACGCTGATCAGCGTCTCGCTGAAAAGGCTTGGTTCGCGTAAGCGCGGATCTGACTAAAGAGAAGACGACAAGGGGGACGATCCGATGTTAAAAACCATAATCATTCGGGTCGTCCTCGGCCTATTGACGCTTTGGGCCGTTAGCATTCTAATTTTTGCGGCTACGGAAGTTCTTCCTGGCGACGTTGCAAGTGCCATTTTGGGGCAAGGTGCCACGCCAGAGACTTTGGCGGTTTTCCGCCATGAATTGGGGCTCGATCGCCCGTCCTATATTCGTTATTTCGAATGGTTTTTTAACGCGTTGCATGGCGATCTCGGTATTGCGATGACCAATAAGCGCGTTATTATCGAAGTGCTCGCCCCCCGGCTGGCCAATACCTTATTTTTGGCCGGTTATGCGGCATTGATCGCCATCCCGACGTCGGTCTTTTTGGGCATTGTTGCTGCTATCAACGAGGGCAAATTCATCGATCGGTTCGTCAATATCGTCTCGCTAATGACGATATCGGTGCCTGAATTTTTTATCGCCTACGTGCTTATCCTGTATCTCGCGGTGCAATTTGAGGTGTTTCCGTCGCTCTCCACCGTGTTCCCTGAGATGGGACTTGCCGACAAGATTTACATTACCGCCCTACCGGCCTTCACGCTGACGATGTTGGTCATGGCGCATATGCTCCGAATGACGCGAACCTCGGTGCTTTCGATCATGTCGCAGCCTTATATCGAAATGGCCTTTCTCAAAGGTCTCACCCGCTCACAGGTGATCGTACGACATGCGTTGCCGAATGCAGCGGCGCCCATCATCTCCGTCATCGCGTTGAACCTTGCCTATCTGATTGTCGGCGTCGTCGTGATTGAGGTTGTGTTTGTCTATCCGGGTATTGGTCAGTTTATGGTCGATGGCGTTACCAAGCGCGATCTGCCCGTCGTTCAGGCGTGCGGACTTATCTTTGCAGGAGCTTTTGTCGGGTTGAATACCATCGCCGACGTGCTCGCGATCATGGTCAACCCGCGGCTCAGACACCCGCGGTAAGGATTCAACGGTATGAAAATTTTTGGTTACAAGCCCACGGCCACGGCGTGGATTGGTCTGGCGATCATCACGATCTTTATCCTGATTGCCATCTTTGCCGATGCCATTGCGCCCTATTCGGAATCCGAATCCGTTGGCCAGACTTGGGATGATCCGAGCTTTGCCAACTGGATCGGAACCGATAATATTGGCCGCGACATGCTTTCGCGTCTGATATTTGGGGCGCGGATGACCATTGGTGTCGCCTTGGTCACGACCATACTCTCGTTCATTATTGGCACGACGGCCGGTTTTTTAGCGGCTGTCGGCGGCACTGTGATTGACCAAATCCTGTCACGGATCGTTGACGTCATGTTATCGATCCCCCTACTCATTTTCGCGCTGATCATTTTGTCTGTTTTCGGCTCGTCAATCATGACCCTCATCCTGACACTGGCGATTCTTGATTCAACACGGGTGTTCCGGCTGGCTCGTGCTGTAGCCACCAATCTTGTGGTGATGGAATATGTGGAAGCCGCCCGGCTTCGCGGTGAAGGATTGTGGTGGATTATGCGGCGTGAAATTCTACCCAACGCCCTGCCCCCCATGATTTCGGAATTTGGCCTGCGCTTCTGCTTCAACTTCCTTTTTGTGGCCAGTTTGAGCTTCCTTGGGCTCGGTATTCAACCGCCTTATGCCGATTGGGGAGGCATGGTGCGCGACAATGGCAAGGCAATCAGCTTCGGAATTCCGGCACCGCTTTGGCCCGCGATGGCGATTGCCATGATGACCGTCGGTGTCAACCTCGTTGTCGACTGGATTTTGTCGATTAATTCACGGCCTTCCGGCGCATCGGCGGAGATGTAAGACAATGACGCGCCAAGTGGATGAAACCATTCTCAAACTGACCGATCTACGGGTCGAAGCCGTATCGGGTGCCGTGCTCGTGGACAATGTCTCGCTTGAATTGAAGCGCGGTGAAGTCATGGGGCTCATCGGCGAGTCTGGTGCTGGTAAATCCACCATTGGCCTCGCCTCGATGGTCTATGCGCGCGCGGGCTGCCGGATCACCGGTGGCAAGGTTGAAATTCAGGGCGTTGATGTCCGCTCACTTGACGCTGACGGCAGGCGCGCCCGGCGTGGCCAGAGGATCGCCTATATCGCCCAAAGTGCAGCGGCTTCCTTTAATCCTGCCCATCGGCTGATGGATCAGGTCATTGAGATGCCCGTCAGCCATGGCTTGATGACCGAAACAGAAGCCAAGGCATGGGCTCTCGAACTTTTCCGCGCACTCGACCTCCCCAATCCCGATACGTTCGGCGACCGCTATCCGCATCAGGTCTCAGGTGGTCAACTACAACGCGCGATGGCGGCGATGGCGATGTCCTGCCGACCGGATATTCTGGTGCTTGATGAACCAACCACCGCGCTGGATGTAACGACCCAGATCGAGGTATTGGCACTCCTTAAAAAGCTGATCCGCGATTACAATATGGCGGCACTTTATATCTCTCACGATCTTGCTGTTGTGGCCCAGGTCGCCGACCGTGTGATGGTTCTTCGCCATGGCAAAATGGTGGAACTGGGTGATACGGAACAAATTCTCCTTCAGCCCCATATGGATTACACGAAGGCACTGGTGGCCGAGCGTAAGGCTGCTGATAAGATCGCGGTGATCGCGACATCGGCGCAAGGCACCGCGGCCATATCGGCCGACAATGTAACAGGCATTTATGGAACGTTCACCGCGGTGAAAGGCGTCTCACTTTCCGTTTCGCGCGGAGAAACGGTCGCGGTAGTGGGTGAATCGGGATCAGGCAAAAGTTCATTGGCCCGTCTGATTGTCGGCTTATTGCCGACTTCGACCGGTAATGTAAAACTGCATGGTGAGGTGCTCCCCCCTGCTTTGGCCGAACGCAATCGAAATACATTGCGCAAAATCCAATTGATCTATCAGCAACCCGATGTCGCGCTCAATCCGCGCCAGACGATTGGCGAAATCATCGGCCGCCCCGTGGCGTTTTATTTCAACCGGACGCCAAGTGAGGTTAAAGCCCGCGTTGCCGAATTACTGCGCCTTGTCGGTCTGCCCGAGGATTATGCAGGTCGACTTTCCACGGCCCTCTCCGGCGGCCAAAAGCAACGCATTTGTATTGCTCGCGCGCTTGCTGCCGAACCCGATGTGATCATTTGTGATGAGCCAACTTCGGCGCTTGACCAATTGGTCGCCGATGAAATCCTGAAACTTCTCAAGCAATTGCAGGATGATTTGGGTGTCGGTTATCTGTTCATCACCCATGATTTAGGCATCGTTCGCCGTATAGCGCACCGGACGGCTGTGATGCTGAAAGGCGAAATCGTGGCGCAAGGTCCCACGGCCCAAATTTTTGCCCCACCCTTCCATCCCTATACCGAAAAATTGCTGTCCTCGGTTCCCGAGATGCGGACGGATTGGTTGGACGAAGTGCTCGCCAAGCGTAGCATCTGACCGTTCCAATCGATCGTTATTGCTCGTTCCAATTCATGCAACGGGCATGGCTCGCCGACGCGAGCGAATGTCCTGATCGGTCATGTGCAAGCTCTGCCCTTGTCATGAACGAGAACGCACACGGTAGGTTCTGGCGCTGATTAATGGGTATCGGCTGTTAGCTTTCAAAAGCCAGATCGATTCGATTTACCGAGAGAAATCTTGGGTAAATTGAAATTTATATTCTACATTCGTCTTATAATTGTGCAATTACTCCCCTCGTTCGTGTTAAAAATACAACATTCATGGTGTCATGAACTGTCATATGCGTTTAAAAAGCGTAAAGGGTATTGCTCACATAGATAGTTACGTTACGTTAGTCTCGTTAATTTCTAAATCCTCACGTTTTGTCCGCGAGGTCGATGGGTTGAGGATTATCAAAAAGTTCTACAAGGAGACTTGAATGTCACGTTTACCGCTTTATCTCGCCGCCGCTATTATGGTCAGTACCTCGGCCTATGCGGCTGACCTTCCAGCTAAAAAGACCGCCCCGGCACCCGCCGCAGCAGCCCCGGTGCCAACCCTAACCGATACGATCGGGATTGAAGTAAGCCCAGAATTCGCAGCAAAAGATTCGGGATCGGCAACGGCGGGTGCTGTTGTTGATAGCTACGCCAAGCTTTCCTATGCTCATACGTTTGATGGAACGTGGGTAGCCGGTGCCTCCTATCAGGGCACACAACGGACGGGCACCGATTCTTCCAACGTTCAACAATTTGAAGCTACGGGCGCCTATAAGTTCAAATTCGACGCTATTACGATCACCCCTACGCTGGGCTTGGGCTATGCGGTTGGTACGCCAAAGGTGATCGTTGGAGCCAGCCATACAACGGACAGCGCGCCATATTATTTTGTAACATTGGCAGGCGATTACAAACTGAATGCGAGCTGGACGTTGAACGTCTTTAATGTGCGATATCGCAATTCGTTCGATGGTTATTGGGTTACCCCCAAAATTTCGACCGGCGTTACCTATTCGATCAACCCATCCGATGCCGTCTACGTAAACGTGGGCTACGCGTGGAAGAATACGTTGGGTAATTTTGACCTCGGTCATGATTTTGCTGACAAATCCAATATTGCTATTGGATATAAGCACTCATTTTGAACATCGACCGATAGGCGACAACAAAAGCCCCGCTGATATGTGGGGCTTTTTTATGCCATGATCTTAATCTTGATTATTTTGGCTCCGGTTCATACCAAACTGGGCGAGAAGTAAAAGCCCATCAATGTCGCACGCCCAACAACCGAATGGCTTGATTGGCAGCCCTTCAAGTAACGGGCACAAAATTCTCGTTCCAGTGGCCGATCGTAGTCATGGACAAAGACTACCCCGTCTTTGGCCACCAATCGCGAGGCAGTATAGATGCTTCTGGCGCGTCCCGGTTGATCGGGCGCAAATCCTGCAGGCGCATCGACAAGGATCACGTCCCAAGGATTACCAAGAACGTGCTCAGGAAGATCTAGCAGAAGAGAGACTCCTTTATCGAGCATGGCCGGCCAATCTGAAACGCGGGTACCGTAATCAGCCTTTACAACCTCACTCGATGTCAATTGCTTGCCGCTCACCGCCATCCACTCTTCATTGTCTTCTATAAAAACCGTGGTGCCGCCCTGATTGACGATTTCCCAAGCCCGCGAATCATGTCCGCATCCGAACACCAGTAGCCGACACTTTGGTATCGAACGGATAGCTTGAACGATTGGGCGAAGTTCGGCTGGCTGCAACTGGATGTTTTCGAGATCAAAATTGACAATGTCGGCAGAAATAGCCGCTTGACTGCCGACCTGTGCCTTTGCGCTTCGCTCTTCAAAGCGTTGGAGATGCGAACCAAACCGATCCCACGGCACAAATCCATTACCCTGACCGCCCGACCAATCCATAGCTCGCTCGGAACGAGCTCGCCCAAGACGAACACTCATCGTATCAACAAGGGCTTGGAACCGCTGTCGTTCAACGTCAATTCGGGCAAGGGTCTTCGAACGAATATAATCACGCGGGATATTTCGTGCGATCAATTCGTCAACGGCCGCTTTGACGGACTGGGGATCGGGCTCGCAAATGATGCAGAATTCAGGATCAAAATAAACATCACGACCTCCCAGACTAGGCGTACTCACGACGGCCAAACCAGCAAGCAAATATTCCATCGATGCATAATTCGACCCTTCGGCCGCAGAAAGACAAAGTCCGACGCGTGCGCGATTGAGAAAGGCGTTGGTCTGGTCATGGCTGACACGGACCGGCAATCCCGCCTTGAGCGGGTTTAAAATGGCTGAACGCGGTCCGGCCTTGAGAAGGCGCTCAACAATGACGCGTTGATCTTCTCGATGGGCTTCGACCTCCGACACGTAGCCAATATAAGCAATGCTGGTGAGGAGCGAGGCGAGTTCGTGGCGCTTTTCAGGAACAAAGCGGGCATTGTAGACAGCATCATAATCAGGCTTAATCTGCCTTAAGGGTCGAAAGGAATGTTCCGACACGCTAAAATTTTTATTGAGGAAGACCGAAGGTACCCCCTCGCCTGCGAGGAGATCGGCTTCCTTCTGGGTATTCCCCATGAAAATCAAACAATGCTGCGGATATCGACGCAGATGCGCACGAAATGCATCGCCAATGGCCGCGATCCTCAACGGATCTTCGATGGTCCACGTTGGATAGATAAAAAAACCCGCCGGACTATTGCCAAATTTACGCCCGAAGGCGCTCGCGATACCCAACCACTCATCATAGGCAATGCCCGTCCAAAGAATTGGCGGAAAATCCGAGATGACCGCGACGGGCCCATAATCATGGGCCTGCTCGTCTCGCCCTTGTAGCGGAAGCCTATGCCTAACCACGGAACCTCCGAGCAGGCGTTGCTTTTGACGCCGCTTAGACACTTTTCGACGTGCAACACTGACCAGCGCCAGCCATGCCATACGCCAAGGGTGCTTGCGGATGTGCGCGCGCACGAGGATTTTGCTCAGACCCCACGGTCCAAACCTTCTCGCGAGCTCATTCACCAGTCCATGATCGCCAAAAGTCATGCGTAACGCTGCAAAATGTTTAGCGATGACGATTTGTAAATTGGGCAGTTGAACCAGCGGCACAAGCGCCAAATCACGCGACAATTGTTCAAGCAATTCCCAATATCGAGCCGCGCCGAGAAGATCGTAAAACCGTTGGCATTCCTCAAGAATGAAAGCCAAAGTTTCTTCGGCCAATTGCCGATGAAGGGTGATGAATTCCGGCCGACCGACGGCTAATCCGGAAAGCCCTTCATGCAAGGCAAAATAATTGGCCGCATGAATGCGATAGAAAGACAATTTCATATCAATCAACGCCGAGCCGCCGAGGGCATGGCACAGGGGATTGAGATAATTATCCGCGGCCCGCTTGTAGATTGCCGGACATATCGACGGGCAGACCAGCCTCAATACCGATCGCCTGAACATATTCGCCGAACCCGGTGACCAAAACCAGCCAGCACTCAGATGGGAAATATGCGTCACATGACTAAGAAGTTGTTCGTAATCAACATCGCTAATGCTATCAATCCGCGGCGCATCCGAAAGTTCCGCCAAGCAGGTCGATGTCCACGGAAGGGGCGAGCCAAACATTTTATAGCCGCCCGACAGCATCCGATCCTCGCCATTAATTTCAATGACGTTTGACGAGGTAAAGGCAACGGGCTTCGTAAGCCCGAGGTGAACTTGGACATGGCTTGACACAAACCCCGCACAAAGGCGATCGTCGGCATCGAGTATCATTACAAACTCGCCACGCACCTCATTAAAAACGGCAAAAAATGCGCCCAGTTGGCCTCTATTTTCGTGAAATGAAATCAGTCTAAAGCGGGCGTCGTGCGCAATTAGAGACTCAACGAGGGTCACACTGTCGTCATCGGAACCATTATCAACGACGATACATTCAATGTCGCTGTAATCTTGCACCATGACCGAACGGATCGCAGCTTCGATAAAATGACCGTAATTGTGATTGATAATCAGGATCGAGACAAGCGGTTGGCTCAAAAGGGCATCACGCTTCACGCTGAACTCCAACCCTTACATAGCGCCACTGCGGCAAACGGATTGGATGTTTGGCGGAGAGGGTGTCCGTCTTATCTTTTTCTCCAACCGTTTCATGGTGTATCATATTTTGTATTTAATCAATATGATGGTGGCCCTTCTTTCCAAATTTGTATCTATCTGTATCATGTAATCTCAAGCCAAAATAGGGGCCGTGTTTGGGGCCGAGTTTGGGGCCGGTGGAAATCAAAATGGCTAAACAGACAAAGAACAAGTTGTCGGCGCGAACTGTCGTTAGCTTGAAGCAGCCCGGGCGCCATAGTGACGGAGGTGGGCTTTATCTCTCCATATCGGTTGGTGGCGATATTGTTAGGCGGCGGTGGGTCTATTTTTTCAAATTACGGGGAAAATCCCGCGAGATGGGATTGGGAGGTTTTCCTGATGTGTCCTTGGCCGACGCGCGCGAAGCGCGCGATTTATGGGCGGCGGAAGTCAAAGCCGGGCGGGATCCCATTTCGACCCGTGATACTCAAAAAGTCACCTTGGCCGGAATACCCACGTTTGGGCAGATGGCAGATGAGTTCATCGAAGCCAAGGCCGGAGAATGGCGAAACGATAAACATCGCGCCCAATGGGTTATGACACTCCGGGATTATGCTGCGCCGATTCGTAATCACCCGGTCGATAAAATCACAACCGAGGACGTTTTATCGGTTTTGAAGCCGCTTTGGTTGAAAAGGCCAGAAACCGCCTCCCGGCTGCGCGGGCGGATAGAGCATGTTCTTGATGCGGCAAGAGCCAGGGGGTGCCGCGAGGGCGTCAATCCGGCTCTTTGGCGCGGTCACCTGGATAAATTGCTGCCGAAGCGGCTTAAGCTATCGCGGGGGCATCATGCCGCCATGCCCTATGAGCAGGTTGCCGACTTTGTCGGTAAGTTACGCGACCGCAAGGCTATGGCTGCGCTCGCGTTGGAGTTTTTGATTTTGACGGCAGCCCGATCCGGCGAAGTTCTCAATGCTCGCTGGGCCGAGATTGATTTTACCAGCGGTGTCTGGACGGTTCCTCCGGAACGGATGAAGGCTGGTCGGATACATCGCGTTCCGCTTTCAACCCGAACGAATGATATTTTAAAGGCCTTAGATGATTGCAGAACTAGCGATTTTGTATTTACGGGTCAAAAACCTAACCGTCCACTCAGTGGCATGGCGTTGGAAATGGCTCTGAGAAGGATGAAGGTTCAGGACGTCACACCTCACGGCTTCAGATCCAGCTTTCGAGACTGGTGCGGTAACGAAACCAATTTTTCCCGGGAGATCGCCGAGGCGGCGCTGGCGCATGTCGTCGGGGATGAGACGGAGAGGGCATATCGTCGTGGGGATGCG
>CAIUPE010000079.1 GCA_903900975.1 uncultured Hyphomicrobiales bacterium
AGACGGATGGAAAAAATGGTGCCGCTTAGAGGATTCGAACCTCTGACCCCATCATTACGAAGCGGTTTGTTGATTTTCGTTTTTCGTTGTTAAATCAGATTCATAACTACCAAAACAAACAGGCCTTTTGTCAGAATCCACGCTATGCCCATATTCGCCTGATTCCCGGTCTGGGAAACTTCCTCCTGAAAGTGCTTTGGTAGGATAATCCGCCGATGTCCCGCCCGGCCTATGCCCGACTAAGCGCGAGATATTCCAAAAGCTTGACAGCGGCCCTCTTGAGTTGAACGATGCTTCCCTGCATTTTCCTCTGGGGAGGCGAGCAAATTGATAACCGCACATTTGTTTGAACAAATCGAAGCTTCTGCTAGAGCAAACATATCAAATGCAATTTTTAACGGAATTGCTACCGAACCACAAGGCACAAAATGGAGTAATGCACTAAATTTATTATCAGATAAATTATCACAAGCGCATTCAATAACGATCCTTACAAGGATTGCGCGGACCGCCTACATGATAGAACCTGTAAATTCCGCGATAACATCGACGAAATTTGCGTGTCGCTGGTCTGAAAATGGTCCCGCATTCTTTAGTTTTGGTCAAAATAGAGACCCAAGAGCGGCAACATTTACGGAATGCGATCAAATAGCAGAAGAATTGTTAGGCGCACTAATCGATTCAATTGATAATGACGATCATATTGCTACACTACGCCTGTCAATTAATCATAAAATAATTTCACACGAAATACCTGTCGATTATGTGGACTCCTCCCCTGACGCTGACCGAATTCATAGGATTGGGAATTTAGCTTGGTCTTGGGATGGGCCTGCCGAGAGAACCGTAAAGCTGCGATCATGGCTTCTTGAACAAACAGGAGTGCAAGTTCCCGCGCATAATTCATCGGTCGGGCAAGTAATGTCCGCTGCCATCAGTCAGAAAGTAGCTGTTAAGACGTACCTGACAGACCGGGCACAAACTGGCCCCTATCAAACCAACCGTGAAAAAAGATGGGAAGCTCATCCAGCGTCGGTTCACTTTGCCTCCCGAGCTTCTGCGTCGGCAATCGAGCGGGAATTGCTTGAACAGATATGTTTTTTTGACGGGTTCCCTGAAGAGTGTCGAGATGCTGCCATCGACGCAGGAGTGCTTAGAGCACGAGAGGTCACTCGTTGCCCCATAACCTTAGATCCATTGAACTTCTCTCAGTTCGCCAGTGAGGTCATAAATCCAAAACATGGCAGATCACATTTCCAAGTGGGTCATTTAAACCCATTGAAAACAGTTGGTAGGACAAATGATGCCGCTGGGCATACAGCACAAAATATTGCCTGGATTTCAGCAGCGGGCAATCGGATTCAGGGAGATCTCCCGCTCATAGAGGCGAGGCGATTAGTGCAGCACATCTCCAACAACTATCGGCTCCTCCTCCCGGAGCTGTAATGCGTCCATTTCCATGACACCCGCGCGTGCACGGCGACTCAGCTCTCGTGCCTCAATGCGATCCTTAATGGCGTGCTCAACGCTACTTTCAATCAACTCTCGATGCTTTTTATCTCGGGGAATGGGTAGCACCAACTCCAACAAGCGATCACCAAGCGTGTCTATGATATCCTGCGTAAATCTTTTTGCTTTGATTTGCGCTTGAACGGGGTCGCAAGACAACAATGCAAGCAGAAGATGTGGGGACAGGCGATCATGATCCAGAGACCTGATTTTTAGAATGTGGCTTTGATAAAGTATCTTCAGATCGTATTTCGTCACCATGGCGCACGTACCAATAAGATACGTTCCATCGCGCACCATCAATATGTCTCCAGCGCGCACGTCTTGTTTGCGAGATAGGCTGCTGTATATCTGCTCAGATACACCATGCTTAGGGTCTACTTTGATTTCCCAATTAGAAATGTCTGATGTCCGCACAAAGGGTATTGATCCCGTCCCGTATGCCAGTTTTCCTATTTCATCTCCCGTACGAATCTCTAGGACACCGTTGGCAATCAGAGACGAGACCAAGACAGGCTCATGCGTCTCTGAATTGTCCTTAATTATCTGCGATGACGACGGATCATAATATCTGGGTGTAAGAATATTATTTTTTATATCAGAATTATCTAACCAATATCCAATTTTAGTTGGTGATTCGTATCCAGCTTTAAATTCTCGCAGTATTTCGGGCAGATCATCCCGATCCGTCTTATTTCCACGACTGTCATTTCCGCACCAACGCGCTTCTGCGAAAAATACAGGAACATTTTCTTGATGACCTTTTCGATTTTTGGTCAACACAAGCAGGCAGGTTTTCGTGTGTGTGCCGCCTTTTCCTGAAGTCTTAAAAAGATTTTCAGGCATGCCCACTACTGCTTGGATGGAAGAATTTTTTCTAATGAAATTCACTACTGGCGCGTAGCTTTTGTTGCTCACAAGACTTTCAGGTATTACAAGCCCAATTCGGCCACCCGGCTTCACCAAAGACAGAATTCTTTCAACAAAAAGAACCTGTGGAGGTGACATTCTTGCTAGTTCTGCCGTCTTGATTAGATTTTCTGCGCCCTTAAAAAATTTCCATTTGTAAGCCAGTTCAAATTTTCTACGTACTTCGTCGGAAGCACTTATAATCTTTGAACCAAACGGTGGATTTGCCAAAACAACGTCAAATTTTTCGATATAGTCACTTGCTATATCGCCCCCGTCCAAGTCCCGCATTGCCAGAGAATCCGCGCATACGACGCTAGCAGGCTCCAATGTTATTAGCGAAAGGTGTGCATGCGCAAGGGTAGTAAGGTATTGGTCCTTTTCAAGACCAAATATCGCTGCACTTACATCTTCGCCTGAACTTCCATTTTTAACCAGATGTTTCGCAGTGAACGCCAAAAACCCCCCTGCACCACAAGCCGGATCAATTATCTTTTCGCCGGGGAGAGGATTGACGGCCTCAACGAGCCAGCTCACCGCGTTCTGCGGCGTAAAGAACTGACCTTCCATCGAACGCAGTTCCGAACCCGCGAAAGCTTCGTAGGCATCCCCAATTGGATCACGATCCGGAGAGCGAAGATCAATCTGAGCAAGTTTAGAATCGACGAATTGAAGGGCCTCTGGGTCCAACAACATCTCTTCGTCAGCCTCAAATACATGAGGCAATTCGGTTCGCAATTCCGAGAATGAGCGGCGATAGGTCGCTGCGGTCTTCAAACCGTCGCTTGCCACTGGTCCCTCAAGATTGTTGCGGAGTACCAAGTGAGTGCGAACAAATAAGCAACGCAAAACCTCCCGCATAAGCGAATGATCGCGCGTTGCGCCTACCAGACGGCCTGCGAGATAATTCCTGATATCACGAAAAATCTCTGATGCCGTAGCAGGCAAGAAAGGGAGCGAGGGCATAGGCTTCAGCGTCTTCACAGGATATGATTCACTTTTTCCCAAAAACAGAACCTGCTTTTTGCGCAGAAGGTCGAGTTGCGCAATAGCCTTCTTGAGTGGTTCACAAAATTATTTGATGGTTCGGAGCCTACCTTAAAATCGAGAGCCAAAACCGCCGCAAACGCCGTTGCTCTTGGCAGAAGCCTGACTTCAAGGCAGCTTAGCAGGCCGATCCGCGCCCACAGTTTCGAGGCTTTCTGACGCGGTAACGGCCTCAGGATAAGGCCAGATCTTGTTTACCAGCTTGGCTAGATTCAAGCTGCGCCGTTCAATCGAAGCTTCGTCCCACACATCATGTTCGGCAGCGTCACGGTTCAAGGCGAGCAAGGACTTACGCAAGCTCTCGCGCTTGTCAGACCAAGGGCCATTACCCAGTGATGGATTGAGCGAACTGGTTAGCAGGGTGAGGTTGCCCAAGGTCTGTTTTGCCACCTGGCGGGCTTCCATTTCGCGCCTTACGGACTCAGAGACATTGAGCGGGCCTGTGAGAATGTCGAAATAGTCCTCGCCTGGGGCATATTCGCCACAGGGCAGCGGCCAATGCTGCGCCCACCTGCTCGGCATAATATGCTCAACCGTCAGATTAGTTGTGTCCACACTGACAATCTCGTCAAAGCGATCTCTTGATCCAGCTTCAATCCTGCTCAGGATATAGCGCAGTTTCTTCGATCCAAGCGCATCATAAATTGGCTTGCTGACAATGCTACGGGTCACATCGCTATCGGTTGGGAACCGGGCTGTTTCGGAATCGGACGCGCAAATTTGCTGCAAAAATGCCTGATAGGGATGACTGTCTTTGTGCATTTTCGTGAGCAGGCTCGCCACCACGCGGTTGTAATTGGCGTTCGGCATGCGGCAAAGATCGCGCCGCACCACGTAGCTTTCAAGGTGGTGAAACAGCTTGGTACGCTCTGCTTCGTCCATGTCGTTGACCGCCGACCATAGCACGACGGGATGCATCACAGACGAATCCCAAATGGATAGAAACTCGGCAATTCGGGCCAGGCTGCCACCTTGTTTGCGCTCCTCCATCTCTCGATAGGCTGCGGCATATTTCGTAAGCGCCTGCACTTCCTCTTCGACGGTGGCAAAGGCACGTTCCTTCGCAAACCGGTGATACTCGTTGGCGACCTGACCGACGATGATATCCTGGGCGGTCTCGGCCACCATCGTATGGGTTAGCAGATGATCGGTGCGCGGACGCTTTAGCCGACCTTGCTTTACCTCCTCTTTCCAGAACGAATTTTCCAAAGATTTCCAGTGAGTTTCGTACAGTGCGTCATCATCCTCGTTCGATTTGCGAGCGCGATGAAAAATGTCATTTCGTATCAGGTCAAACGATGTCAGAGGCTCGGCTTTGCCGTTTAGCGACGCAAAAATTGCTTGCGCGTCGTCTGTTTGCCCAAGCTGAACAACCACAATCTGGAAACCGCCAAGGAAGCCAGCCACAATTGCGTCAAGCACGGCCTCGGGCTTAACGCCGTCTTGCTCACGTTCCTTGATGAACATGGCAATGGCGTCTTTCATAACCCAGTATGCGGCGAGAACCTTCGGGGCTTGCCCCAAGACGATGTTACCGTTTTTATAAAAATGCTGGGGGAATGCTGCGGCAACTTCCAACGCGGTTTTTTCGGCAATGATTGTGTAAAGTGGGCGGTCATAGCTGGACGACCACAACTTGAACTTTTCCCGTGTAGGATCAGCCATCGACGCGCTCTGTGCGTTGAACAGATACTCATTAGCGGTGTGGACAAGCCGCTCCACACCAGCGTCACGCGCACATTCGCGCAGGGCGCAGAGCGTAAGGCTGAAGGTGGTAATGCGCTGTTGGCCGTCCACCAGAAAGCGTTTGTTCACCGTGCCGAAGGGTTGTTCGGCTGGTTCAGCGTAGATGATCGCACCCACGAAATGCGGCTTTGGGGGTCGTCCGTCCAGCCGTTCCATTGCTCGATCGCGCAAATCATTCCACAGATTCGGGATTTGGCCATCGGCTGTCGATCGCCAAGAATAGGTGCGTTGATAAACCGGGATCACCCACTGCTGTCGCTCCTGCAAGACGGAAGCGAGCGGATAATCCTTTGCTTGCATGCGGCACTCTCCGATTTGCAGGTCAAGCTGACCGACCGGCTGAATAGCCAATTTTGCGCGCCGGTTGTCAAGGAACGCCCATTGATTTTACCGCTGACAACGCTGCCCCGCCATGTCTGCGCAATCCGAACCATCTTATATGAACAGACCAAGGTAGCTTGCGAAAGCCCTGATCTCACGCCACAAGACGCCTGCCTTCCGTGAAAGCCGGAGGGTGGGGCGTGGAAACCTCAACACACATGACTCGGTCGCCAGTTTCTGGAGGCCGGGTGGCATGCGCGTATGTCCAGCCGGTTCGCCGGTAAAGGTGCATGCGCCTGTCTGTGTGTCAGGTTTCCAACATCCGGCTTTGGCCGTCGCTCCCGAGAGGTACATAGGGGTGACACAGGTGCCAGCCGATCGCCACCCTTCCAAGCGTGAAGGGGCGAGCGCGTGATTTCAGCAAAACCATAGCGGTCTGTTCCCGTGCCCAAGCGGCGCGGCTCATCAACGCATGCGCAAGGAACAGAACCATGCTGATACGTCTCCTGTTTGCCGTTTTCGCCGCCTACCTCATTTTGTCAGCGGCCTATGTGGTGTTCTTCCTGTTGGTGATTGTAGGTTTGATCTTTCGAACCAAGGAAACGCTTGGCTTGATGGCCCTGGGCCTCATCATCGAACTTTTCTCAACGCATCCGGTCATTGCCACCGTTCTGGTGGTGGTGCTGTTGGTTGGTGGTGCGCTGACGTCCACGGGGGAGAAACCGAAAGCGTCCGAGGGCGAGCCAGACGCGCCAGAACAACTACCCCTCCCCCCACCAAGCGCGAACCCCGCCGATGGGCCGCCAACATTTGATGTGATCCTGACCAACTATGGGGGCCGTAAAATCAAGGTTATCAGCCAAGTTAGGGCGATCACTGAAATCGGCCTGACTGATGCCAAGGCACTCGTGGAGTCCGCACCGTCTGTAATCATGCGCGGCGTATCGTGGACCGAGGCCCACGGAATTGCCCGACGCATTCAAGATGCTGGGGGCATCACCGACATTCGACTCGCCACCAATCTTGCACCAACGCTATAACCAAGAGGAGAAATCCAATGAACCTGCGCCTTGCAAAATTATTGGCGATGGCGATGCCAATTTTCATCTTAGCTGGATGCAACTCGGATAAAAGCAAAGCCGAAGCCGCTGTGAAAGCGGATCTTTCCGATCCAGATTCAGCAAAATTTGGCGATTATTATTACAACGAGAAAACAAAAAATGCATGTCTTGTAGTTACCTCAAAAAATCAAGAAGATGGATTTACTGGCAATCACGCCGTTCTGCTATCCAAAACTGACAAAGGATTCATAACGGGTTTGCCACTCGCAATGGATATGAATTTTTGCAAAAAATTGGCTGACTAGCCCGATACTTCTACGCTTTCCTTTTCAATTCCACGCCCCGGTTAACGCCGGGGTTTTTTTATGTCTGGAGCAAACACCATGATTATAATTGAGAATGGAACCGACCTGGACAGTGTGACCGATCCAGCACTGCGCAAAATTCTGTCGCGCTATGCATCCCTGATGGATCTTGCGACAATCTTCATTGCCGAGCCGGGTGACACTCTGGACACACTGGCGTCCGCGCGTGGCTGGTCTGTGGACAACGCAGAATGGGTTACAATCCGGGACGATTGGCTAGAAGCCCTCTGGATCATATCTGATTACGGCGACGGCCATCTGGTGTTCGTGCAAGATCGCCCCGACACCGACCCGGAAATGCTCGCTCTGTTTAAGGCCCATGCGGTGCAAGGGGACGACTAGAGCGGTTTTCGACCGTTATGAATCAGATTGCGATTCCCTTTGACGCCGATTTCTGATTCAGAATCCATGCTGGTGAAGGAGGCCAGCATGGATGGGCCAACCGCTATCGATGGATCTGCGTTCGCGCGTTCTCGCCGC
>CAIUPE010000080.1 GCA_903900975.1 uncultured Hyphomicrobiales bacterium
AAGAATGCGGGCCGGGAGGCCCGCGGTCCAATCACAGCTTACCCGGCAAACGATTGCACCGTTTCCGCTAGCCCCTCGTCCAACGGCGTAGCATCGGCCCAAAACCGCTTGGCAAATTTTGTGGCATTCACCTCATAGGGCCGATCCCATTGAAAGTGCATTTCCCGCATTTCATTCAGCATGGGCATAAGGATACCCAAAACCGGAAACAGACCCATTGGGATAGCGGTTAGAGAAAGTCGCCTGCCCAGCATCTTAGCACCCATGGTCAAAATCTCCCGCGCCGTTTGCATAGGGGCCGATGGAATATGCCAAGCTTGGCCAAAATCGCCATCAGGCGCGTTGAGCAACGAGATAACGCCCCGCGCAATATCGGGCACATAGGCAAAGGCGTGTGGCTGATCGGGATTGATGATCATCAGAGCGCGCTTGCCCTTGGCAAGATTGCCAAACGCCAGACCGCCAAGATGGGATTGGGTAACGCCGGGGCCGTAAAAATCGGGTGCGCGTAACGCCGCCACTTTAACGCGACCAGATTTGTGCGCTTCCATCCATCGCCGCGTGATGGCAGCCCTGACCGCAGGCTTTGCGCCATAGTCTTGCAGTGCCATATCTTCGCGCAGCGGGGCAGTTTGTGGTCCATACATATAGAGGTTGTCGACGAACACGACCCGGGCATTCACCGCTTCAGCCGCCGCCAGCACATTTTCCATGGCCTTGGGCCAATGCGTCCGCCAAGTCGCGCGGTCATAAGAAAAGCCGATTGCTAGCACGATCTGGCTTGCGCCGTTGGCAGCTTCAAGCACCGATGCAGCGTCTAAAACGTCGCAGCGTGTAAAGGGTACGCTTGCGGGTAAATCCATTGGCTGATGGCGTTGCGCCACCCGAACCGCTCTTCCCTCAAGCCTAGCAACGGTGGCCTTGCCCACAGGGCCATAGCCGATCACCAAAATTTCTTTTGTCATGTCCGCCTCCTTGTTGATGGGGGCAGAATAGTCAAAGGTCTTGCATATCAAAAATGCATAGTTTATATTTCAAACATGCGTGAAGTGAATTTATCTGGCCTTGATCTTAATCTCTTGCCCGCGTTGGAAGCTCTGCTTCGTCGCCGTAATGTGACCCAAGCGGCGGGCGATGTGGGCTTAAGCCAACCGGCGATGAGCCGCGCTTTGGCGCGTTTGCGTGACGTGTTAGGAGACCCCCTATTGGTACGCGGTGCGCGGGGGCTGGTCCTGACACCGCGCGCCGAGGTCTTATTACCAGCCGTTATAGCCGCATTATTGGACGTCAAAGCACTGTTTCAAGGCCCGACTTTTAATCCTGCAACGGCAGAACGCACGATCCGGCTCGCGGCATCGGATGCCCAAACCGTTCTCATCGCGCCAAAACTGGCCGCGCTCTTAAAGGCGGAAGCGCCCGGCCTCGATTTGCGTTTTGAACCCTATGGCCGCGATGTCGTTGCCCGCATGACGGATGGCCGGCTTGATTTTGCCTTCGCTCTATCCTCAACCCCGCTTCCGCCCGGCGCTGTCAGCTTCAAAGTGGTCGAAGACCGTTTGGCATTGGTAATGCGACGCGGTCACCCTCTCACGGATAAGAAATGGCACCTTGCCGATTATGCCAGCGTCGACCATGTCGGCATTAGCCTGCAAGATGACGGGATTTCAGAGCTTGATGCACGGTTGGCGGCAAAGGGCATTTCGCGCCGCGTTTCGCTCACAACGCCGCATTTTACCGCAGCACTCGCCGCTGTTGGAGCATCGGACGCGGTAACCACCGTATCTCGCGCTTTCGCGGCCCATTTTGCCGATCACTTCGGGTTAGAATACCGCGATCCACCCTTTGATGACATCAAACTCGACATGGTGCTCGTCGCCTCCGCTCTTCGGGCGCGCGATCCGCTGTTGAACTGGGTGGCGAATAAAGTGAAAGAAGCAGCCCAATCCGGTCCGCAGGCCTCCCGGCCCGCTAATTAAGAATGCGGGCCGGGAGGCCCGCGGTCCAATTCTAGCTCAAATATGGATCGACCGCTTCTCAACGCCCATCGCCGCCTCTTTGACGGCTTCCGACATCGTCGGATGCGCGTGGCAGGTGCGGGCTAGATCCTCGGATGAGCCGCCAAATTCCATCAGCACGGCGACTTCATGGATCAGGTCGCCCGCGCCCTTGCCGATGATGTGGCAGCCGAGCACGCGGTCGGTTGTGGCATCGGCCAGAATTTTCACAAAGCCGTCGGTTGCCTGCATCGCGCGCGCGCGGCCATTGGCGGTGAAGGGGAATTTGCCAATGGTGTAGGCGATACCGGCCGCTTTGAGGTCTTCCTCGGTTTGGCCGAGGGTTGCAATCTCTGGTTCCGTGTACACAACGCCCGGAATGACGCCGTAATTCACATGGCCGGCATGGCCTGCGATCAATTCGGCCACCGCGACGCCTTCATCCTCGGCCTTATGCGCCAGCATTGGCCCGCGCACCACGTCGCCAATGGCATAGATGCCCGGAACCGTCGATTGGAAATGATCATTGATCACCACGCGGCCACGCTCCAAGGTGACGCCTACCGCTTCAAGACCCAGCCCTTCGGTGTAAGGGCGGCGGCCAATCGCCACCAGCACGATATCAGCGTCGAGCGTTTGCGCTTCGCCACCTGCTGCCGGTTCAACCGTGACTTTCGCGGCCTTTTTGCCGGTTTCAACCTTGGTCACCTTTGAGCCGAGCAGGAAATTGAACCCCTGCTTGGTGAGGATGCGCTGAAACTGCTTGGCGACCTCATTGTCCATGCCGGGCAGAATACGATCGAGATATTCGACGACCGTGACCTCCGCACCCAGCCGTTTCCAGACCGAGCCAAGCTCCAGCCCGATGACGCCGGCGCCGATCACCAGCAATTTGCCCGGCACCTTGCTAAGTTCCAGCGCACCGGTTGAGGTGACGACCGTTTTCTCGTCCACCGTTACGCCGGGGAGCGGCGCCGAGTCGGAGCCGGTCGCAATCACGATGTTCTTGGTCTCAATCGTCTCGGTCGAACCATCGGCCTTGGTGACGAGCACCTTGCCCACCGACGCTATGGTGCCCGTGCCGATGTAGCTGTCGACCTTGTTTTTCTTCAGCAGAAAGGCAACGCCCTGCACATTGGCGTCAACGGTATCCTGTTTGTGCTTCATCATTACTGGAAGGTTGAGTTTGGGTACCTCAACCTTGATCCCAAGTGCCTCAAACCCGTGTCCTGCTACCTCAAACATCTCTGATGCATGCAGCATGGCTTTCGACGGAATACAGCCAATATTGAGGCAAGTGCCTCCAAAGGTTGATCTTTTTTCAACAATAGCCGTTTTCAAGCCAAGCTGCGCCGCACGAATGGCGCAAACGTAACCGCCAGGACCAGAGCCAATAATGACAAGATCATAGGACATCGATGTTCTCCGGTCGTGAAGTAAAACGCAAGCTGAGAGGATTAGAGATCAAGCACAAGACGCGCTGGATCTTCCAACGCTTCTTTAACGCGAACAAGGAATGTTACAGCTTCCTTGCCATCTACGATGCGGTGGTCATAAGACAGCGCCAGATACATCATCGGCCGAATCTCGATTTTCCCACCAACCGCCATTGGCCGCTCTTGGATCTTATGCATGCCCAAAATGCCTGATTGTGGGGCATTTAGGATCGGAGTCGACATCAAAGACCCATAAATCCCGCCATTTGTGATGGTAAACGTGCCACCCTGCATCTCGTCGATCTTCAGCTGACCATCACGGGCGCGGCGGCCAAAGTCGGAAATTGCCTTCTCGATGCCCGCCAAAGATAGCGTATCCGCATCGCGCACCACAGGAACAACGAGGCCCTTATCGGTGCCGACCGCAATGCCGACATGGTAATAGTTTTTATAAACCAGATCAGTACCGTCGATCTCGGCATTTACTGCCGGTATTTCCTTCAATGCTTGCGTACAAGCCTTAACGAAGAAACTCATAAAGCCAAGCTTGGCGCCGTGTTTCTTCTCGAATACTTCCTTATAGCGGTTACGAAGCGCCATGACTTCCGTCATATCGACCTCGTTAAAGGTCGTCAGCATCGCCGCCGTATTCTGCGCATCCTTCAAACGACGAGCAATCGTTTGACGAAGCTTCGTCATCCGAACCCGCTCTTCCCGAACCCCATCGACAGCAATAGAAGGCGCGCGCGCAACAACCGGAGCGGCAGGAGAAGTAGTTGCCGCGCTAGCCGTAGCAATGGCTGCCAGCATATCGCCCTTGGTGACCCGGCCATCTTTGCCGGTTGCTGCAACAGACGCTGGATTTACACCCGTTTCAGCCGAAATGCGTGCGACAGCAGGCCCACTTGCTGGTGCCGAGACAGGAACTACTGGAGAAGCTGCGACCACTTTCGGTGCCTCAGCAACTGCTGCGCCCGCCGCACCCGCCGTAATCGAGCCAAGAAGGGCACCAACACCAACAGTATCGCCATCTTTAGCAATAATTTCAGCCAATACACCTGCCGCAGGCGCGTTGACTTCAAGTGTTACCTTGTCGGTTTCAAGCTCAAGCAAAGGTTCGTCGGCTTTAACAGCGTCGCCGGGCTTCTTGAACCATTTGCCTATCGTTGCTTCGGTAACCGATTCACCAAGGGTAGGGACGCGGATGTCGGTGGCCATGTTGGTCGTTTCCTTGCCGTGTGGAATTAAAAGATCAAATTAGGCCGCAAAGGCCTCATCGAGGAAGGCACGCAACTGGGCTAGATGGGTGGACATCAGGCCCGTAGCGGTAGCAGCTGAAGCAGGGCGGCCCGCATAACGCGGCCTCTTAACCTTGGAGCCCGCTTGTTCAAGCACCCAAGCGAGATAGGGTTCCACAAAGGTCCAAGAACCCATATTTTTAGGCTCTTCCTGACACCAAACCACATCGGCATTCTTGAACCGAGCGAGTTCGGTCACCAATGCTTTCAGCGGGAAAGGATAAAGCTGCTCGACGCGGAGAAGATAGACATCGTCAATGCCGCGCTTTTCGCGATCTTCATAAAGATCGTAATAAACCTTGCCGGAGCAAAGCACGACGCGGCGGATTTTATTGTCTTTGACGAGCTTAATTGGCTCGCCCTTCAAATATTGCGCATCATCCCACAGCACGCGATGGAACGTGGTGCCTTCGGCCATCTCGTCAAGCCGTGATACCGCGCGCTTATGGCGGAGCAGCGATTTCGGTGTCATCAGAATGAGCGGTTTGCGGAAATCGCGCTTCAGCTGACGGCGCAAGATGTGAAAATAATTTGCAGGTGTTGAACAGTTGGCAACCTGCATATTGTCTTCGGCGCAGAGCTGGAGGAAGCGTTCGAGACGAGCGGAGGAATGCTCCGGCCCCTGTCCTTCATAGCCATGTGGCAAGAGGCATACGAGGCCCGACATGCGCAACCATTTGCGTTCGCCGGACGAGATGAACTGGTCGAACAAAACCTGTGCGCCATTGGCAAAGTCACCAAACTGCGCCTCCCAAAGCGTGAGTGCGTTAGGCTCTGAGAGCGAATAGCCATATTCGAAGCCAAGCACGGCCTCTTCCGAGAGCATCGAATTGATGACCTCGTATTTACCCTGTCCTTCGCGGACATTGTTTAATGGCTTATAGCGGCGCTCGGTTTCCTGATCGATCAAAACCGAATGACGCTGCGAGAAGGTGCCTCGCTCCACATCCTGCCCTGAAAGCCGCACGCGGTTGCCGTCATTTAACGTGAGCGCAAAGGCTAGCGCCTCACCCGTTGCCCAATCAATGCCTTCGCCTGTTTCGAACGCTTTACGACGGTTGTCCATAAAGCGCTGAATGGTTTTATGCGCATTAAAGTCGGCTGGGATCTCGGTAAGGCGATGGCCGATTTCCTTAAGCAAAGGCAGGGGCGCACCGGTTTCACCCCGGCGAGCGTCATCTTGCATTGGGTTTACGGCTTTCAAACCGGCCCAGCGGCCATCAAGCCAATCGGCTTTATTGGGCTTGTAGGCCTGTCCGGCCTCATGCTCGGCTTCAAGCCGCGCACGCCAATCAGCCTTCATTTTATCAACTTCACCCTCGGTGACGACACCCTCGGCAATCAGCTTTTTTGAGTAAATTTCAAGCGTCGTCGGCTGTTGACGGATCTTTTTATACATCAAAGGCTGCGTGAAGGATGGTTCATCACCCTCATTATGGCCAAAGCGGCGATAGCAGAACATGTCGATGACAACGGGCTTGTGGAACAGCTGCCGAAACTCGACGGCTACTTTGACCGCAAACACCACGGCTTCTGGATCATCGCCATTGCAGTGGAAAATCGGCGCTTCAATCATTTTCGCAACGTCTGATGGATAGGGCGAAGAACGCGAGAAGCGAGGATAGGTAGTAAAGCCGATCTGGTTATTGATGATGAAATGGATAGAGCCGCCGGTCTTGTGGCCCTTCAGACCCGATAGCCCGAGGCATTCAGCCACAACACCCTGTCCGGCGAAGGCGGCATCACCATGGATCAAAAGCGGAAGCACTTTAACGCGCTCGTCCGTGTCGCCGAGCTGATCTTGCTTGGCGCGTACTTTGCCTAAAACAACGGGATCAACAATCTCAAGATGCGACGGATTAGCGGTGAGCGACAAATGAACATTGTTGCCGTCAAACGTACGATCGGACGAAGCGCCAAGATGGTATTTCACGTCGCCTGAGCCTTCAACGTCAGCGGGAGCATAAGAACCGCCTTTGAACTCGTGGAAAATGGCGCGGTGTGGTTTACCCATTACCTGCGCCAAAACATTCAAGCGGCCGCGATGGGCCATGCCGAACACGATGTCTTGAACGCCAAGCGCACCGCCACGCTTGATGATCTGCTCAAGCGCCGGAACCATGGATTCGCCGCCATCCAAGCCAAACCGCTTTGTGCCTGTATATTTGACGTCAATAAACTTTTCGAACCCTTCGGCTTCAACAAGCTTGTTGAGAATGGCGCGTTTACCTTCGCGGGTGAAGGCGATTTCTTTGTCAGGACCTTCGATACGCGCCTGAATCCAGCTCTTTTCAGCAGGCGTCGAAATATGGAGAAATTCCCAGCCAATCGTCGAGCAATAGGTACGCTTTAGGATGGGCAGCATTTCGCGAATGGCTGCGTATTCGAGTCCCAAAACGAAATCGATGAAGATTTTGCGGTCCCAATCGGCCTCCGTGAAGCCGTATGAGCTGGGGTGCAATTCTTCGTGGTCTTTTTTGGGCTCGAGATCCAAAGGGTCGAGATTGGCATGGAGATGCCCACGCATTCTGTAGGCACGGATCATCATAAGCGCCCGCACGCTATCGCGCGTGGCCTGTTGAATGTCGGCTTCCGATGGGCCGGGCTTAGCCTCGGCCTTTCCTTTCAGCTTTTCGGTAACGATTTTCTCAACCTGCCCCCAATTGCCATCGAGAGCCGAGACAAGTTCGCCATTGGCGACTACGGGCCAATTTGGCTTTTTCCAAGAAGCGCCTTTGGCTATTTTTTGAACAGCTGAAGGATCGTCACTAAGCGCGCCAAAAAAGGCCTGCCATTCAGAGCCCACGGATGCCGGATCTTTCTCATAGCGGGCCTGCATCTCTTCGAGATATAGCGCATTCCCGCCATAAAGAAAGGAGGTCTCAAGAAAGGCTTCGTTTTGGTCTTCGCGCGCCATTGGCCACTCCTTATCTTAGCTTATTCAGCCCTTAAGCAATTCAACGAGCGTTTTGCCGAGCCGTGCAGGGGATGGCGAGACGCGGATACCCGCGGCTTCCATGGCTGCAATCTTATCTTCCGCGCCGCCTTTGCCACCCGAAATGATCGCGCCTGCATGACCCATGCGACGGCCAGGAGGTGCAGTGCGGCCTGCGATAAAACCAACGACTGGCTTTTTGCGGCCACGCTTTGCTTCGTCGATTAGGAACTGAGCCGCGTCTTCTTCGGCAGAACCGCCGATTTCACCAATCATGACGATGGATTGTGTTTTCTCATCGGCGAGGAACATTTCTAACATATCGATAAATTCGGTACCCTTTACCGGGTCGCCGCCGATACCGACTGCCGTTGTCTGCCCAAGACCTTCCATCGTTGTCTGGAACACGGCCTCATAGGTCAGCGTGCCTGAGCGGGACACGATGCCGACATTACCGGGCTTGAAAATATTACCGGGCATAATGCCGATCTTGCATTCACCTGATGTCATAACGCCGGGGCAATTTGGCCCAATGAGGCGTGATTTAGAACCCGAAAGGGCGCGCTTCACGCGCACCATGTCGAGCACGGGAATGCCTTCAGTGATGCAGACAATCAGGGGAATCTCTGCCTGAATGGCTTCGCAGATCGCATCCGCAGCGCCGGGAGGCGGCACATAGATGACAGAAGCATCCGCTCCGGTCGCATCACGCGCTTCGGCTACAGTATCAAAAACCGGAAGGCCGATATGAACTGAGCCGCCTTTGCCGGGCGAAGTGCCGCCGACCATTTTCGTGCCATAAGCAATCGCCTGTTCCGAATGGAACGTGCCAGTCTTACCGGTGAAGCCTTGCGTCAGGACTTTGGTGTTCGCATCAATCAGAATAGCCATTAGCGGAGCTCCCTCACGGCCTTGACGATCTTTTGCGCGGCGTCGTCGAGGTCATCGGCGGCAATCACATTCAGACCGGATTTGGAAATAATTTCTTTACCGAGTGCCACATTGGTGCCCTCGAGACGAACAACCAATGGAACCTGCAAGCCCACTTCCTTCACGGCGGCAATAACGCCCTCCGCGATTACGTCGCACTTCATGATGCCACCGAAAATGTTGACGAGGATGCCCTTCACATTTGGATCGGCTGTAATGATCTTGAAGGCTGCGGTGACTTTCTCTGTTGTGGCGCCGCCACCAACATCGAGGAAGTTGGCCGGGAATTCACCATAGAGCTTAATGATATCCATTGTTGCCATGGCAAGGCCAGCACCGTTGACCATGCAGCCAATCGTGCCATCCAGCGCGATATAGGAAAGATCATATTTGGACGCTTCAATTTCCTTGGCGTCCTCTTCGGTCTCATCGCGCAGCGCTATGATATCGGCTTGGCGGTAAAGCGAATTGGTATCGAACGAAATTTTTGCATCCAAGCAACGCAGATGATTGTCGGTGGTAACAATCAACGGGTTGATTTCAAGCATTGCCATATCTTTCGCGACAAAGGCTGTGTAGAGTTGCTCGACTAGAACGCCAGCTTCCTTCGCAAGGTCACCCTTGAGATGAAGCGCTTTGGCTACCGTGCGGCCATGATGCGGCATCACGCCGGTCGCAGGGTCCACAGAGAAGGTAATGATCTTTTCAGGGGTCGAATGAGCGACTTCCTCAATATCCATGCCGCCTTCGGTCGAGACGACAAAAGCGACCCGGGCCGTCGCACGGTCCACGAGGATGGAAAGATAGAATTCCTTCGAAATGTCCGAACCATCTTCAATGTAAAGGCGGTTAACCTGCTTACCGTGAGGGCCCGTCTGAATAGTAACCAGCGTGTTGCCAAGCATTTCCTTGGCGAATTGCTTCACCTCGTCGAGGGACTTGGCAAGCCGTACGCCGCCTTTTTCGCCGGCAGAGGCCTCTTTGAATTTACCCTTGCCGCGTCCGCCTGCGTGGATTTGGGACTTAATCACCCAAAGTGGTCCTCCTAAAGCCTTAGCCGCGGATTCCGCTTCAGAGGCTTGCATGATGGCCCGCCCGTTAGAGACGGGAACGCCGAACTCCTTCAGCACAGCTTTTGCCTGATATTCGTGGATATTCATGGATGATCCTCGGATTGGAAGCGCGTCAAAGGAACCGCCGCGACATGTCTGCCGCAACGGTCATTTAGATTATGCCAACGCTGGGTTTATAGCTTTGCAAGCCTCAATGAGACTCTGAACGGACGCTACGGACTTTGCGAAAGCTTCTTTTTCATCAGCTTTCATCCGCAGTTTTACGATGCGTTCGACGCCCTTTTCGCCAATGACAATGGGCACGCCGACGAACATGTCTTTCACACCGTAAGCGTTAAAAATATAGGCCGCGCACGGTAAGACGCGCTTCTGATCCTTTAGATAGCTTTCAGCCATCGCAATCGCTGACGCTGCAGGCGCGTAAAAAGCAGAACCGGTTTTGAGCAAGTTGACGATTTCGCCGCCACCCTTGCGGGTCCGTTCTACGATGGCGTCCAATCGCTCCTGCGTTGTCCATTTCATCTTGACGAGATCAGACAGGGGAATGCCTGCCACCGTGGAATAACGTACCATCGGCACCATATCGTCGCCATGGCCACCGAGCGTCATCGCAGACACGTCTTTAATGGAGACTTTGAATTCGTCCGCGAGGAAGTGCCGGAAGCGAGAGGAATCTAGAACACCCGCCATACCTACAATTTTCTTTGGGTTAATGCCGGAGAACTTCTGGAGGGCCCAGACCATGGCATCGAGCGGATTGGTGATGCAAATCACAAATGCCTTCGGCGCATATTGCTTGATGCCTGATCCGACAGCTTCCATCACTTTTAGGTTAATGGCCAAGAGGTCATCGCGACTCATGCCAGGCTTGCGGGGCACGCCTGCGGTTACAATAATGACGTCGGCACCTGCGATGGCTTCATAGCTTGATGTGCCAGTAAAATGGGCATCGAAACCATCAACCGGCGAAGATTCTGCGATATCGAGGCCTTTTCCCTGCGGCACGCCATCGGCAATATCGAACAGCACAATGTCACCGAGTTCCTTAAGGCCCGCGAGATGGGCGAGGGTGCCGCCGATCTGACCCGAACCAATGAGTGCAATTTTCTTCCGCGCCATAGAAAAATTCCTCCTGCCGAAATGAATGTGGAGACCGCTCTTAACCCGAACCAGCCATTTGCCAGATCGCATATCGCCGTTCTGCTTACCCGACAAGTTGGCCAAAAGACGATGAATGCCAAAATTTAGGGCAATAAAGGCAAATGCAAAGCGTGCTTCTATAAAATACGTAATTGTTTCAATTATATAACAAGAATAGGCACATTTGACTGTAATGGAAAAATGATTGAAAAAAATGATTACAAATTACAAAATATGTAATTCAATATCATCAATTTGCGAACTATACGACAGAGCCAGCCAGTGCATTCAGGAGCATTGTCGTAATGGTGGCCAAGCGATTGTCGGATGTACGGGTCGCAATTTCCGCTTCAAACTCAATCGCTTCGGGTTGAACAAAGCGATAAAGCGTATCCAAGATGAGCATCATGGCACGCTCTCTGTTTCGGATCACAAATGCCCCTGTCGATATACCTTCTTCCAATACGCGATCCAAAAGGGTGCGGACGCGGGCGCGGTGTTGGCGGGCTGTTGCTCTATTTTCGCGAAAAGCTTCCACAAATAGCTTAAAAAGCCGCGGATCGGTATCAATTCTCCCGCGATAGGCCTTTACAATGGCAAATATCAGTCGCTCGAGCTTATCCCGTGCTGGATCGGGTGCATCGGCGATTTCAGCCAACCGCCCTTCCACGGGCTTGAGCCATATCTGTGTAATAGCATCAAAAAGTGCCGTTTTGGATTCAAAATGACGGTAAACATTGGCATGCGTCATTGATGCTGCGCGTGCTATGGACACAACCGTTACCCGTTCGTTGCCATAGGCTGATATTTCAGCAATCGCAGCGTTGAGAATACGTTGAACCGTTGATTCTGATGCCTGTTGATCGGCCATTGAGGTATCCAAATTGGCAATTTCATTCATGGTAACAGTATCATGTGGATGTAAGTATTAAATTGCTTGATAAAAGCGGAATGAATTCATGTTGCAAATCGATCAAACCCCTAAAAAACGGTCAGTTTTTCATCCCATTAGGACTTCAAGCCGCTTGTTAGGTCCTGGAGTTATTGCCGGTGCTGCCGATGATGATCCCTCAGGCATTGCAACGTATTCGCAGGCTGGAGCGCAGTTCGGGTATCAGCAACTTTGGTCCGTTGTCCTTACTTTCCCTTTTATGGTGGCTATTCAGCTCGTGGCGGCAAGAATTGGCCGAGTTACAGGAAAGGGCGTTATTGCAAACGCACGATTAATTTATCCTGAGGTGGTTGTCATTGCCTTGGTGATGCTGGTTGTTATCGCAAATACAATAAATATTGCGGCTGATTTAGCTGCCATGGGAGCGGCAATTACGCTGGTGATTGGAGGGCCTGCTCCGATTTACGCGCTTTTATTTGGTATTTTTTGTGCTTTAGCGGAAGTTTTTATCCCGTATCGAAGCTATGCACATGTATTGAAATGGCTAACATTGGTTCTGTTCGTCTATGTGCTGGCCGTTCTGACAATTCATATTGAGTGGATAGAGGCCATAAATGCGATACTCAGACCGAGCTTTGAGGTAACAACAGACTATCTTCTGGTAATCGTAGCGGTGTTTGGAACTACGATTAGCCCCTATGTCTTCTTTTGGCAGACTGCCCAGGAAGTTGAAGACATGCAGCTCGCCCGTGAGCGGCCCCTGATCGAACAGGCAGAGGATAAGAAACACCATTTACAACGGATGGCGATTGATACCGGCGTAGGCATGGCGTTTTCAAACGGGATCGCGTTCTGCATTATGATCACAACGGCGGCGACGCTCCATCAGGCGGGTATGACGAACATTGCTACGGCAGCTGAAGCGGCCGAAGCGCTGCGCCCTTTGGCGGGACCACTGACCTTTGCCCTTTTCTCTTTGGGCATTATTGGTACCGGTCTCTTGGCGGTGCCTGTGCTTGCCGGATCGGCAGGTTATGCGGTTGCCGAGGCGATGCATTGGCGATCCAGCCTTGAATTGAAACCTTTAAGAGCGCGAGGGTTTTATGCGGTTATTGCGGCTGCTACCTTAATCGGTGCGGCGCTTGGTTTTACCGCCATCGATCCGATCAAAATGTTGTTTTGGGCAGCTGTGATCAACGGCTTCGTGGCTGTGCCGGTTATGGTCGCGATGATGATCATGGCGAGCCGACTACAATTGATGGGCAAATATAAACTTGGCGCCGGGGTGGCTATCGCCGGTTGGGCTTCAACGCTGCTGATGGCGGTTGCCGCAGGCGTTCTGCTTTGGTCCATTTTTATCTAAAAAACGATCCCGGATTGAGCCGTATCAATCCGGGATCGGCCACGGCTGAGAATTTCTCAATGGCTTAGAAAGCCTTCAAGGTTGTCCGCATAATGTCGATCATTTGGTCGATATGGCCGGTTTCCATCACAAAGGGTGGCGCGACAACCGCCGCATCGCCTGTTGTTTTAATGTGCAGGCCTGATTCAAACATTCGCTTCTGCCACTGATAGCCGCGCGCGCCCGGGCCGCCCATCGGCGCCACATCGACTCCGCCCATCATGCCATAACCACGAATATCGGTCACAATCGGCACGTCTTTCAGCGAGAACAAACCCTCAAGGAAATAGGCTGACATTTGCGCCGCGCGTTCAAAGAGGCGTTCGTCCTCATAGATTTTCAAGGTAGCGAGCGAAGCTGCGCATGCAGCAGGGTGGGCCGACCATGTGTAGCCATGGAAGAACTCGGTGACGTTTTCAGGCGCCGCGCTTACAATGGTGTCATGGATTTCGCGGCTGGCAGCTACCGCTGCCATAGGCTGCGCGCCATTGGTGATGGCTTTTGCCATCGTGATCATGTCTGGCTTGACGTTGAAGCTATGGGTGGCAAAGGAACGGCCCGTGCGTCCAAAGCCCGTGATGACCTCATCAAACACCAGCAGAATCCCATGCTGGGTGCAAAGTTCGCGAAGCCGCTTCAGATAGCCCTTTGGCGGCACCAGAGTACCGGTTGAACCCGCAATCGGCTCTACAAAGACAGCCGCGATGTTTTCGCCACCATAATTGGCGATGATGCGGGCCAAATCCTCGGCTAAATCGATGCCGTGATCGCCTTCTCCCATCACGAATTTATTTTCCGGAATATGGGTGTGGCGCATATGGACGGCGCTTGGCAGGGCGCTACCGAAGGCGCGGCGGTTATTGACCAAACCGGAAAGAGCAACGCCGCCGAAATTCACGCCATGATAGGCGCGTTCGCGGGAAACAAACATTTGGCGGTTACCTTGACCCCGAACGCGATGGTAATTCAGAGCCATCTTCATCGCGGTATCGACGGCTTCGGAGCCGGAATTGACGAAGAAAATCTTATCAATGCCTTCGGGCATGAAGGCGGCAATCTTGCTAGCCAATTCGAAGCTTTTTTCATGGCCGCGCAGAAAGCTTGGCGTAAAATCGAGCTCGGTCAGCTGTTTGGAAACGGCTTCGGCTATTTCGCGCCGACCATGGCCTGCAGGCGTCGTAAAAAGTCCTGACGATCCATCGAGAATCTTTTTGCCTTCTTGATCATAATACCAGACGCCTTCGGCGCGGGTGAACATTTTTGGATCTTGTTTGAAATCCCGGTTGGCCGAAAACGGCATCCAGTGATTTTCCATCGAAGGGGAAGAACTCGCGGCCATGATGCTATCCTTTTCAAAGGGCAAAACTTCTGACAGATTGGACCAGAATGGACAGATGGGTCCAGAATCATAGAGCCAGAAGGTTGGTTTCTCTTGGAACACGGTATAAGTGCCCCCCCGAATTTCGAAGCGGTAACACCAGCAGGTTCTGAAGAAACCGTTATCTGGGATTCGCTGTTTCGGAAATTTTCGCATGGCGGACGGTCTTTGCAGGTGCAAATCCGTCAAATGATTGTGGCCGCGATTGAAGAGAGGCGGTTGCCTGCTGCCGCCCGGATGCCATCAAGCCGCGATCTAGCTGCTATTTTGGGTGTGGCGCGGAATACGGTTGTATTGGCCTATCAGCAACTTGTAGACAAAGGTTTTCTCGAATCCCGCGAACGAAGTGGCTATTTTGTAAGAGGTATAGCCGGATCCGATCGACGTGAATCCGCTTTGCGACCGTCGCCTTCGGATCATCGGGATAGTCCCGATTGGTCCGAACGTTTTACGATGCGCCCTTCAGCGCGTCGCAATATCGTCAAGACAAAGGAATGGCTAAGCTATCCTTACCCGTTCTTATACGGTCAATTTGATCCGGGATTATTTCCGACCAATGATTGGCGGGAATGCGCGCGCGGCGCATCAAGCGTGCTTGAAATTCACAATTGGGCGCGCGATCTCGTTGACGGTGATGATCCTGAGCTTATCGATCAACTTCGTTTGCACGTTCTACCACGGCGCGGCATTTGGGCCAGTCCGGACGAGATTATTGTGACGATTGGTGCTCAGCAGGCCCTATATTTGTTGGCACGCCTTTTAATGAACAGCGGTTCGGTCGTTGGTGTTGAAGATCCTGGCTATCCGGATGCCCGCAACATTTTTTCGATTATGACCGATCACGTGTGCGGCATGCCCGTTGATCAGGGTGGATTGATCATTTCGGAATCATTGGGTGCGTGTGACTATCTTTATGTTACGCCGGGCCATCAATGCCCGACAACGGTTACGATGCCGGTTGAACGTCGGAAGGCCTTGCTCAACATTGCTTCCCAGCGTGATATGGTCATCATCGAGGATGATTACGAAACAGAGCTTTTGCCAAATACCCGCGAAACGCCGTCGTTGAAAAGTTTCGATCAGGCGGGTCGCGTCCTTTATGTTGGAAGCCTTTCTAAGGTTCTCGCTCCCGGATTACGGCTCGGATACATTATTGCACCATCGGAAGTGGTGCGTGAGTTAAGAGCCTTACGGCGTTTGATGCTACGCCATCCGCCATCGAACAATCAGCGCGCTGCCGCCCTTTTTCTCGGGCTTGGCCATTATAAAGCGCACACGCGGCGGCTTGGAACATCGCTAAGCAGCCGTGCTGCGCAGCTTGATGTTGCCCTTAAAAGGCATTTGCCCGAGTTCTCTTTTCTGTTGGGTGAGGGCGTATCGAGTTGTTGGTTAAAGGGCCCCGATGACCTGGATGGTAACGCCTTGGCGGCGGAAGCCCAAAAGCTCGGTGTATTGGTCGAAACGGGCGAAGTCTTTTTTATGGGCGATCACGCACCGAAGAATTATTTGCGTTTGGGCTTTGCGTCTATACCGCTTGAAAGGATCGAGCCAGGTATTGCTGCTTTGGCCACGGCGTATCGCGGATTGAGGGGCTAACCCATGATTTTGGTGCTAAACGCCGGTTCATCCAGCGTCAAATTTGCGTTGATTGATACCACCCATCCGGGCGAGGAAATCGATGTGGCCCGGGGTTCTTTTGACGGGATTGGTCAAAATCCGAGATGGGCTGCCCGACGAAACGATGGTTCGCCGAGCGAAAGTGAGGTGTTGGTAGCAAGCGAAATGGCAACGCATGCTGATGCCGTGGCGAGAATTTTGGCTTGGACTGATCGCCATTATGGACTTAAGGCATTGAAAGCTGCTGGACATCGCGTGGTCCATGGGGGGGCCATGTTTTCGGCACCAGTGATGATTGATGGTGCCACGATCGACATGCTTCGAACGCTGATACCGCTCGCCCCATTGCATCAACCGCATAATCTTGCGGCCATTGAAAGCCTTCGGGCTTTAGCGCCTGAATTACCGCAAATGGCCTGTTTTGACACAGCGTTTCACGCCACAGTGCCGGAATTCGCGCGAAATTTTGCTCTGCCTCGTGCCTTAACGACCAAAGGAATCCGGCGTTACGGATTTCACGGTCTTTCTTATCAATACATTGCACAAGAGTTGAGACGATCCGCACCCGCATTGGCTGAAGGGCGGGTTGTTGTCGCTCATCTTGGCAATGGAGCGAGCCTTTGCGCGATGCGCGATGGAAAAAGTGTGGCTACGACGATGGGCTTTTCAGCCATTGATGGCCTCATGATGGGGACACGCGCGGGCTCAATCGATCCCGCCGTTATTTTCTATTTAATGCGTGAGGAAGGAATGAATGCCGCCGAGGTTGAGGGCATGCTCTATAACCGTTCCGGATTGCTCGGTGTTTCTGGCATTTCAAGTGATATGCGTTTGGTGCGGGACGCGATGGCTACCCGGAGCGAGGCGCGCGAGGCCGTTGCAATGTTTAGCTATCGTATTCTTCGCGAAACGGGCTCGATGATCGCAGCATTAGGCGGAATTGATGCCTTTGTTTTCACCGCCGGTATTGGTGAACATGATGCCGAACTTCGTGCTGATATTATCAATGGGTTAAAATTTGCCGGTTTTTCGCTCGACTCCATCGGAAACAAGAGCAAAGCTCGCCAAATCAGCGGCACAACTGGACCTAAAGCTCTGATAATTCCGACGAATGAAGAACTGATGATCGCACGTGAAACCGCGTCCCTCTTAACCGATAACCTAAAAGCGAGGCCGATATGACAATCAAGGAATTGAAGCACTATCCCGAAATGGCTGAACCGCAGCTTCGTCCGCGCTATTCCGGTGTAGCCACGTTTTTCCGAACCCCCTTGGTTGATACGCTCGACGGTGTGGATATCGGCGTCATTGGCGTGCCCTTTGATGGTGGCGTGACCAATCGGACGGGCACGAGGCACGGCCCCCGTGCGGTGCGCGAGCAAACGACGCTTGTGCGTCGGGTAAATCAAGGCACTGGCGTTTCGCCATTCGATATGGTGCATGTTGCCGATTGCGGTGATGCATTTTTGGAGGCGCCTTATGAATTGATCGCGGCGCATAAAGAAATCGAGACGTTTTTTGCAAAAGTGAAACAGGCGGGAACCACGACGTTGGCGGTAGGTGGCGACCATTCGATTTCGCTGCCGATCTTGCGTGCTATTGCCAAGGATGGCCCCGTTGGCATGGTTCATATTGATGCCCATTGCGATACCGGCGATGATTATCTGGGCTCCCGTTTTCATCATGGTGCCCCGTTTTCGCGTGCGGTCGAAGAAGGGTTGCTTGATCCCAAGCGCGTGATCCAGATCGGTATTCGCGGTTCAATCAATCACAAGGATATGTGGAAATTTAGCCATGATAGCGGCATGCGGGTCGTTTATATGGAAGAGTTTACCGATAAAGGCTGGAAATGGGCCGCAGAAGAAGCCCATCGTATTGTTGGTGGTGGCAAGACCTATATGTCGTTTGACGTCGATAGTCTCGATCCTGCCTTTGCGCCCGGCACCGGCACACCGGAATCAGGCGGCCTGACAATGGTTGAAGCACAGCGACTCATCCGCTCATTGGCTGGGATCGATTTTATTGGTGCCGATGTCGTCGAGGTGTCGCCACCCTTCGATAATGGCACGATTACATCGATGAACGCGGCCAATGTGCTGTTCGAAATTCTCTGCGTCCTCGCGCCCGCTTTGGCCAAACGACGGATTTAAGGTGGCGTAGTCGGAACTCGGATGATGAATTATGGCGAGAATTTGATGGTAGATAAAAAATAATGGAACCACATAATGGGCAATGATTGGGGCAGATTCAGAGAGGCCTGCCCATTTTTGCATCATTGTCCGGTGTTGGGTGAAAAGAATGTAAGGATTTCCTTGCCTCGACAATGCCCGAAAAGCCGGCAGAGCTTGGGAAGTATACGGGATGGCAGGTGCTTTAAGCGGACGGGTTCCAACCTTTCATGTCATTGTCATAATTCTCTTTGATGGTATAAAAATGTCGGGTTCTTCCTCTGCGTGCTTGCTGAGGCTGGAAGTCGGCCAATTCCTCGATACTGCTTGAGTAGACGACCTATCACAAACAGAGATGGAGAAGACTGTGATCAAGAATACGAATTCGGTTAGCCGCCGTTCATTCCTGAAAAGCACCGCGGCCCTGGGCCTTGGCGCAATCGCCGCACCAGCGCTTATTTCGAGTGGCGCACTGGCCTCATCGGGCGAGCTGAACTACACCGGTTGGGCTGGCTACGACTTCAAGGATGCATTTGCAGCCTTCACAAAGTCGACCGGCATTAAGATGAACTTCACCGAACAGCCAGACAACGCTACGATTTTCGCTCAGGCGAAGCTCGCGATCCAGACCGGCGCTATCGACGTTGTCGAGCCTACGGTTGATCTTGCAAAGTCCTATGTTGAGAACGGCCTTGTTCAGCCTTGGGACATGACCAAAATCAAGCTCGATCAGTGGGAAGATGGCCTTGTTGGCGGTCAAGCCGGCGAAATGGCTACCATTGAAGGCAAGCGCATGTTCTTGCCAGGCGTTTGGGGTACCGAGGCTTTGACCTTCAATACGAAGGAAGCGCCAATGGTTTACGGTACGGCCAGCCTTGCCGACCTTTGGGATCCAAAGTTTGAAGGTAAAGTTTGCCTTCGTGCGCACTCCTCGCTCGCCGCTCTCGGCCGCGTGATGGATGCTCAGGGCAAGTTGCCGCTCCCCTTCATGGAAGGCTATGGCGATGACGCGAAGATGAAAAAGATCTGGGACGTCATCCTCGCCGAAGCCATCAAGCACAAAAAGAATGTTGCTCAGTTCTGGAAGGGTGAAAACGAGGCTCAAGCTGCATTCCGCACCAATGGTTGCGTGCTCGGCCTGACCTGGGATTCGACCGGCTACAACATGGGCAAGGAAGGTCCTTACTCCTACATCGCTCCGAAGGAAGGCGCGTTTGCTTGGAACCAGGGCAACATGCTGATGAAGAACGCCAAGAACGTCGAACAGGCGCATGCTTTTGAAAACTGGATTTCATCCGCTGAAGGCTCCGCACTTTGGGCGACCGCTTTCTCGGCTAACCCAGTTGGTAAGGGCGCGGCTGCTAAGATGGATGCATCGGTTGCCAAGTTCTACAACGCTTCCTTCCCAGGCGACGCGCTGTCGAAGCTCTGGTGGTGGCCAGTGCAGAGCAGCTCGTTCTTGAAGTTGCGTTCGGAATATGCCGACAAGTTCATTGCGGCTTAAGTGATCTGAAAATTGGAGCGACGGGTCTTCGGGCCCGTCGCTTTTTATGGGCCTATTTTGCGCGGCATTAGAAAGCATCTGGTTTCACAATGAGTGAAGACGTTCATTTATCCCAAATTTCCATGGATTTCGGCAGTTTTCGCGCGGTCAACAATGTTGAAGTGACCATTAAGCCCGGTGAATTTTTCTCTTTTCTCGGTCCATCGGGATGCGGGAAGACGACAATCCTGCGGCTGATTTCCGGCTTTATGGATCCGACCGAGGGTGCGATCAAAATCGGTGGTAAGGATATGCGGGGCATTCGTCCCAATGCGCGGCCTACCGCCCTTATCTTTCAGAATCTGGCGCTTTTTCCTCTGATGCCGATTTGGGAAAACATTACATTCGGTCTTGAGGTTCGCGGTGTGCCGAAAGCCATTCGCCGCGCGAAGGCCGAGGAATTGCTTCAGCTCGTGGATCTTCACGATTCAGCGGATAAGCGGGTCAGCCAGCTTTCAGGCGGCCAAAAGCAGCGCGTTGCGATTGCTCGCGCGCTTGCCGTTGAGCCTAAGGTGATGTTGCTCGATGAGCCGCTTTCGGCGCTCGATTTGAAGCTTCGCCAGCATATGCGGGCAGAATTACGCGCTATTCAGAAGCGTACCGGCGTTACCTTTATCTATATCACGCATGATCAGGGCGAAGCGCTGGCAATGTCTGATCGGGTTGGCGTGATGTCGCAAGGCGTGCTTCAACAGGTTGCAACGCCGCAGGAAATTTATAACAACCCTACGAATGGATTTGTTGCCTCGTTTGTAGGTGAAAATAACGTATTTACCGGTCGTGTTAAATCGGTTTCCGACGGAATAGCGGTTTTTGATACGCCAAAAGGCAATTTCAGCGCCAAATTAGGTCAGAATGTTTCGGTGGGTGACACCAGTAAACTCTATGTACGGCCCGAATTCTGCACGCTGCATCGCGAAGCCGATGCTAAGGCCAATTCAATTGCGGTCGAAGTGTCGGAAATTGCCTTTGAAGGTAATTTCGTCAATGTGTTCGTGAAGGACCATAGCGGTGATACGCATATGGTTCAGGTTCAGAATGACCCGGCCGTACCGCCTCCGGCGCTCCAGACATCCTGTCAAATGGTGTTTAATCCAGCCAGCTGCATGATTTTGGCAGAGGCGAACACCGGCCATAGCGGTCACTGAGGGGATAGCGGACATGCAGGAACTGATCAGGCGCTATGGAATCAGCCTGTCGGTCATTATGGCCGCCATGACGGCTTTCTGGCTGCTGGCCCTCGTTGTTATTCCGAACTTGGTGCTCTTCAAGTTCTCTTTCCGCCTGTATCTCCCCGTTGATCAATTGGGCGGACCCAATGACGTCTATACGCTGAAGAACTACATCACGTTTTTCGACAGCCCGATCCATATCAACGTCTTTTTTGCGACCATAATGTATAGCAGCATCGTCACGATCATCTGCTTGATCGTGACCTATCCCATTGCCTATATGCTCGCGAAAGTTTTGAAGCCAACCGATACGGCTACGTTCTTTCTTGTTTTGTTGATCCCCCTTTGGGTCAGTGAGATTTTGCGGTCGTTTGCTTGGTTCATTATCTTATCGGCGCAGGGCCCGCTGAATGCGTTTTTGGTAGGGATTGGCTTAATCGAAAAGCCAATCCGTTGGATCACAGGCTTCCAAGCGGTCGTTGTCGGCTTGGTCTATGCTTATATTCTCTTCATGTTGTTGCCGATCTATAACGCGATCCAAGCGTTGGATACCAACCAGATTGAAGCGTCCCAAGACCTTGGCGCGTCAACGTGGCGTACCCACTGGCGCGTTGTTATTCCGCATTCAAAACCCGGCATCGCCTCGGGTTGCGTGATGGTCTTCATGTTGTGCGCAGGATCGGTTGTTGTGCCGTCGACCTTAGCCTCAACCAATTCGCGGTGGTTTACTGAAATCATTCAGCAATGGATGTTTGAGGGGTTGGATTGGAATGTGGGCTCGGCCTATGCCTTCTTGTTGTTGGTGTTGTGTATTGTCTTTGTCAGCCTTGTCATGCGCGTGCTGAACGTGCGCCTTGTCGATATAGCGAAGTAAGGGCCTGACCATGAATTCCCAAACTTTCGCCAAGATTACGGTCCGGGTCTATCTGGGTCTCTTTATCGTCTATATGTTGCTTCCTTTGGCGATTATGGGTGGTGCTGGCCTCAATAATACGAGGTTTCCATCGGTTTATCCGTGGGTCGGTATTACAGATCGCTGGTTTATCGATTTGTGGAACGACCAGCGGATGTGGGGTTCGATCCGCAACACAACATGGGTTGCGCTCGCGGTTGTGATGATATCGGTTCCGATTGGAACGGCAGCTGCCATTTTGCTGAACAGCGTGAAACCAAAGCTACGCTCGGTGCTTTATGGTTTTATGGTCGCGCCTATTTTGACGCCAGGTGCCGTTATCGGTATTTCCACGTTACTGTTCTGGAACAGTTTTGGCGTTTCCGCAGGGCTCTATTTGTCTGTTTTGGGACAGGTATCGTTTGTTGCCGCTTATGTCATGCTGATGGTGTTGGCGCGGCTCCAAAGTTTTGATCCGGCTTTGGAAGAAGCAGCCCTTGATCTGGGTGCAACGCATGGACAGGTTATTCGGCGTATTCTTGTACCACATCTCTACCCGGCTATTATCGCCGGTGCGGTGATCGCCTTTTTCCAGTCGGTCGAGAATTTTAACGTCACATTGTTCACGCGCGGCAATTCCGACACGTTGACGGTGTATGTCGGGTCGAAGATTCGCTCAGGCATTACGCCAACGATTAATGCGTTGGCGCTGCTGCTGATCATAGTCACCGTGATTTGCGCCGTTATCTATGAAGTATTGCGCCGCCGGGCTGAAAAGCGTGCCGCTGCCTTGGTCGCAGCCGAGGACTGAACGATATAGCGCTTAGGATTAAGCGCTGTATCGATGACACTGCTGGCGTAAAACCTTTACGGGCATGGATTGCAGTAGGTGTGATGGACGGCGTTGATTTTGGCTTCCAGATCCGCAGGCATCGCAATATTGACCGCATGAATGGCCATTGAGAGCTGTTCCATTGTGGTTGCACCGATAATGTTGGCACCCAAAAACGGCCGTGTATTGACAAAGGCTTGGGCTAATTCAGCGGGATGAAGGCCGGCTTCTTTGGCCAAAGCCACATAGGCCTTGATGGCGGGTTCTGCGTTGGGCGTTTCATAGCGTTGCCCGCGGTTAAACAAGGTTGTTCGTGCGCCAGCCGGACGGGCGCCATCGAGGTATTTGCCGCTGAGATAGCCTTGAGCCAACGGAGAAAAGGCGAGCAGGCCAATATCCTCGCGCATGGAGACTTCACCGAGCGCGGTCTCATAGGTGCGGTTCAACAGATTATAGGCATTCTGGATGCTGGCCATGCGGGGCAAGCCGTGCTTTTCGGATAAGGCCAAATAGGTCATTGTGCCCCATGCGCTCTCGTTCGACAGCCCCACATGGCGGATTTTACCCTCTTTGACAAAGCTTTGTAGCGTTTCCAGAATGGCCAACATCGAGTTCTCTTGGCCTTTATAGGCATTATAATTGAACACTGTCGGGTTCGAGCCCCATGGCATTGGACGATCCGGCCAATGAAGTTGATACAGATCGATATAATCGGTTTGAAGGCGACGTAGGCTACCTTCAATCGCTTCGCGCATCTGTGCCGGGGTTTGTTCCACGGTCGAGCCGTCGCTCCGCAGCCAATTCATGGCACCCCGGCCAGCGACTTTGGACGCGAGAATAACTTTGTCACGGTTGCTGCGCGCTTTGAACCAGCGGCCAATGATGGTCTCGGTCGCGCCTTGCGTCTCCGCTTTGGGCGGGATTGCATACATTTCGGCCGTATCGAAGAAATTGACACCTTGGGCGAGGGCATAATCCATTTGTTCGAAGCCTTCGGCCTCGGTGTTCTGCTCACCCCAAGTCATGGTGCCGAGGCAAATGAGCGAAACGTCAAGGCCCGTCCGGCCAAGCTTGCGATAGAGCATCTTCGATTCTTTCCTGAGCGTGTAAAAGTGGAATATGGGAGCTTATGGCGATGTCTTGACAGAGCCATGTCAGCAATCAGGGAAGTTTGGCAAGAAATTCCTCGAACTGCGGCAAAATGTCCGCGACCATTTTCTCCACACCGAGTGCATTGGGGTGCAATCCATCGGGCAGGGATAGCTTTGGATCGCCCGCTACATCCGCGAGAAAAAACGGATAAAGTGGCAGGCTGAATTCCTTGGCGAGATCGGGGTAGATCGCATCGAAGTCGGCCACATAGGCTGGGCCAAAATTGCGTTGGGCTTTCATGCCGATCAGAAAGACAGCCAATTTTCGGGATTTTAGCCGCGTCAGGATATCGCGCAAATTGGCGCGTGGAATGGAAGGATCGAGGCCTCGGAGCATGTCATTGGCCCCAAATTCGACGATCACGCCATCGATATTATCTGGAATCGTCCAATCGAGGCGGGCGAGTCCGTCCGCTGTTGTGTCTCCGGAAACGCCGCCATTGATGAGCGAGACGTGATGGCCTCTGGCGTTCAATTCGCGTTCGAGAACGGGAACAAACCCCTTGTCTTGCGGCAAAAGATAACCTGCCGTTAGGCTATCCCCTAAAGCGACCAGGGTGAGGGGGCGAGCATTGGCTCGGTTGGCCAACGCGAGAAAAACAACGCCAGCCAGCAGGAAGGCAATGGCTAATGGGGTCTTGAATACATATGTAAGCTTCATCGCTACAGGATCGGGATTTTCATCGGAATGGTCAAGGCAGTCGAGATTACGGGGCTACATGTTACCCTCGGACGGGATGCATCGCGCGTTCATGTATTAAATGGCATTGATCTATCCATCGGTCAGGGCGAGGCGGTCGGGCTTGTTGGTCCTTCTGGCTCTGGTAAATCGACGCTTCTCATGGTGATGGCGGGACTGGAGCAGGCGGAACGGGGCCAGGTTCTGGTGGATGGTGCCGACTTTACCAAGATGGACGAGGATGCGCTGGCCCGGTTTCGCGGCCAACATATTGGCATTGTCTTTCAATCCTTTCATCTCATTCCAACCATGACGGCGTTGGAAAATGTGGCTGTTCCGCTCGAGCTAGCCGGCTATGCCGATCCCTTCGCGCGCGCGCGCGATGAACTCATCGCGGTTGGATTGTCGCACCGTCTCGATCATTTTCCGGCCGAATTGTCGGGCGGAGAACAGCAGCGGGTTGCCTTGGCAAGGGCTATGGCCCCAAACCCGACGCTGCTGTTTGCCGACGAACCGACCGGCAATTTAGACGAAGCCAATGGAACTGCGGTGATTGATCTGCTCTTCCACATGAAGCGGGAGCGGGGGACCACTTTAGTATTGGTCACGCATGATGCTGCACTGGCTGCGCGGTGCGACCGTACAATCCGGCTCCGCTCGGGACAGGTTGAGGCATGATTCATCCTTCATTTGTTGCGCTCCGATTAGCCTTGCGTAATTTGCGGCAGGGTTTGACCGGTTTCCGGATATTTCTGGCCTGTATTGCCTTAGGGGTGACGGCGATTGTGGGCATTGAATCACTGTCGCGTTCGCTGGCGGACGGGTTGGCAGCGGAGGGGCGAAATATTCTTGGGGCGGATATCACGTTCTCTCGGATGCATCGTCCGGCGGATGCGGAGGAACGGTTGGCCTTGGCCAAAATTGGCAAGGTGAGTGAAATCATAAGTCTTCGCGGTATGGCGCTGGGCGGCGAGGGCGCTGCGCTTGTCGATATCCGGGCTGTGGATGAGAGCTATCCGGCTCTTGGTGCCGTCGAGCTCGAACCGACCCAACGGCTCGGCGATGCTTTGAGCGCGTCCGACCACGTCTTTGGGGTAGCAGCGGACCCCGCGCTCTTTTCCCGCTTGAACGTTCAGTTAGGCGATACGCTTCACTTAGGGGAGGCCCAACTCCGGCTTGCTGCCATTGTGAAGGCTGAACCCGATCGAGTAGGGGGTGGGTTGACCTTTGGGCCGCGTATGATTGTGTCGCCCGACGCCTTGGCCGCATCGGGGTTGGTGCAACCCGGCAGTCTGGTTCGATACACCTACCGAATTCTAATTCCCGACGGAAAAAATGGCGATGAGGCCGTTCGCGCTGAAACGGCCTTGTGGAGCGAAACCATGCGGGATAGCGGGTTTGATATCCGCAATCGGCTGAATGCCTCGCCGCAACTGACCAGAAACATCGAGCGTTTCACGCAGTTTTTGACCTTTGTTGGTTTAACAGCGTTGATTGTTGGAGGAACCGGCGTTGCCAATGCGGTCGGTGCTTACCTCGATCGGCGCCGGACGAGCATGGCTATTCTAAAAGCGCTTGGTGCCCGGGGGTCGACCGTTTTCTGGATGGCGTTTTGTGAGGTTATGGGGCTTGCGGTCTTGGGCGTGGCGTTGGGCGCGATCGCCGGTGCGGCGCTTCCTTTCGCGGTTGCCGGATTGGCCGGACCATTTTTACCGTTTCCGCTTGAGCCGCATGTCTATGGGGGGCGGGTCGCGATTGGCGCTCTCTATGGGCTTCTGACGGCGATGACGTTCTCGCTGCTACCCTTGGGCCGGGTTCACGATATTCCGGTTGCTGCTTTGTTTCGGGACGTGGTTGCGCCGGACCGGCGCTGGCCGAGGGCACGGTATTGTGTAAGTGCCGCAGTGGCGGCTATCGATCTTATGGCTGCGGTCATATTCTTCTCCTTTGATCGTTCGATTGCCTGGATGGGCTGTGTGGGAACGGTGATGGCTTTTGGCGCGTTCAGGCTTGTGGCGCAGGCCATCATGGCTATTGCGCGGCGACTGCCGCGTCCTCGGACGACCGAGCTGCGCCTTGCGCTCGGCAATATCTACCGGCCCGGTGCGTTGACGCCGTCGCTGGTGCTGTCCCTCGGATTAGGGGTGACGCTTTTGGTCGCCATTAGCCTGATCGATGCCAATCTTTCCCATCAATTGACCCAAAGCCTGCCTGAACGCGCGCCCAGCTTTTTCTTTGTCGATATTCCGAGCCGCGACCTAGCCCGGTTTGATGGCTTTTTGTCGAGCCAAGCCAAGGATGCCACGATTCTTCACGTTCCGATGTTGCGGGGTCGGATCACGGCCGTGAAAGGTGTTCCAGCGGAGCAAGTCAAGGCTTCGGATAATGCCAGCTGGGTCTTGGACGGCGATCGGGGTGTGACCTTTGCCGAGAATGTACCAGAGGGCTCGACGCTCGTTGCGGGAGAATGGTGGGCTAAGGATTATTCTGGCCCGCCTTTGGTTTCGCTCGATGCCGATATTGCCAAGGGCTTGGGCCTCGGAATTGGCGATACAATGACGGTCAACGTGCTGGGTCGGACCCTTACGGCGACCATTGCCAATTTACGGCGGGTTGATTGGCAATCCTTGGGCATCAATTTCGTGATGGTGTTTTCGCCCAACGTGTTTGCGGGTGCACCAACCTCTTATCTTGCAACCTTGGCTTGGAGCGGCGGCGGCGACGCCAACCGCGAAGCCGCGCTTCTCAATCTTTCCGCGCGCACCTTTCCGGCGGTTACGGCCATTCGGGTGAAAGAGGCGCTGGATGCCATCAATGAGCTCGTCGGCAAATTGGTGCTGGGCATTAGGGGTGCTAGCGGCGTCACGATTTTGGCAGGCATTTTGGTCTTGGCGGGATCGCTTGGCGCGGGCCAGCGCAACCGGATCCGTGATGCGGTGATTTTGAAAACCTTAGGCGCGACCCGGCGGCGTCTCGTGTTCGCCTTTGCCGTTGAGTATGGGTTGATCGGCACGGCGGCCGCGCTGTTTGGCCTTTTAGCGGGTACGGCTGCGGCCTATGCCGTGGTCGCTTTTGCGCTCAAAGCCAATTTTTTGTTTGCGCCGGGCCCGGCTATTGCGACAGCATTCGTTGCTGTTGTGGCAACCATCGCAATGGGTCTTATGGGAACCTGGCGCGTCTTGAGCGAGAAGCCGTCGGAGCATTTAAAGGGCCAATAGATCTAGCCCTTGTTTTTGCCCAAATCCGGCCTCATATTCTAAAATGTTCCTGAAGTGTTTTGCTTTGGGCAATGCTTCTGTTTCCAAAAGGGAAAAACAATGTCTGATTTTGATCGCAACGCGACCGCCTGGGGCCAATCCGGTGCCCGTATCGGCTCGGCGGAATACGATCTGGGCCTCAGGTCCTATATGCTTGGCATTTACAACCACATGACTTTAGCGCTCAGCATCTCGGCGCTGGTGGCATGGGGCACGTTTATGGCGGCAGTGACGTCCGAGCCGACGGCTTATCGCATTGCTTCGTCGATGTATCTGACGGATTTTGGTGCGGCTATCTATCTTTCGCCCATCAAATGGTTGGTAATCCTGGCCCCGTTGGGCTTCGTGATGTTTATGTCGTTCAGCGTGAACCGTTCCTACCAGACCTTGCTCACGACGTTCTGGGTCTTTGCGGGCGTGATGGGTCTGTCGCTCTCCACCGTGTTTCTGGTCTTCAAGATCGGTAGCGTTGTGGAAGTTCTGTTCATGACAGCGGCGACCTTCGGCGCGCTTTCGCTTTACGGTTACACCACACGCCGGAGCCTTTCGGCGATGGGCACTTTCATGGTGATGGGCCTGTTCGGCATTATTATCGCGAGCGTCGTGAATATGTTTGTTCAAAGCTCGGCGTTGCAGTTTGGCTTAAACGTGTTGGGCATTCTGGTGTTCGCAGGTTTGACGGCTTGGGATACCCAGCGTCTGAAGGAACAATATGACGACGTTGTTGGTGATGCCGAGCTCGTTGGCAAAGCATCCGTGATGGGCGCGTTGACGCTTTATCTCGACTTTATCAACATGTTCCAATTGTTGCTGCAGCTCTTTGGTCAGCGCAACAACGACTGATCCGCGGCATCGATTTTTTTGATAAAGGCCCCGGCGAAAGCTGGGGCTTTTATTGTCACACGACCAATCGGACGGGCTTGTCGAGCACCGCTAAAACGCGGGCTAGTTCATGGCCACGCTTCAACACTTGGCCTGCGGCGGTGATCACCGAATACGCCCCTTGGCGGCGGGCCAGCTTGGGATTTTTCTCGATCCGATAGAGCGGATATTCCGCTGAACGTCGAAACACTGAAAATACAGCGCGGTCTTTCATAAAATCCATGGCGTAATCGCGCCATTCGCCATCGGCGACTTTGCGGCCGTAGAGGCTCAACAGGGCGTTGAGTTCAAAGCGATCAAAGCTGATTTGGGGTGTAAACGAGGAAGGTGGTGTCGGCTGTTGCGAAGCGGTACGGGTTTCTGAGCGCAACGGCACAATTACCGCCGCGGATATTTGATCCTGACTATCTGTCACCCCGCCCTCCGTTTTTGATGGTCATGGAAACCTTATCAAATCTGTATTCGGACGAGCCATCAAGAGGCAATGCAACGGACAAAGCGACGTTTAGCCAAAAATGTCATGATTTTGCCGCATACTGGTCCTCTCTTCGCCTCAGTGACACGAGATAGTGTTTTCCGAAGCCAGTTGCTTTGCGTTCCCGATTGGGCTGCCCCCCAGACCTCGGAGCGCCGGAAAGGTAGCTGGCTTGTCCCTGATTGTTTTCCCCGACTGGGCTCGATGCGTAAGCATCGGGCCCATTTTTTTAAATCAAACCGACTGTTTCAAGCGCTTTCGTCTGGCGATCAGCGACCTGATCGACCGAGAACCCATCAATTGCCTCGTTAAACAGCCGATAAAAATTGAGTTCCGCATCAAGGTGCAAAAACACGCCACCGAGCCCGATGGCGGCGCGGTCCATAAACACGAATTCACGCGGTACCGTGACGGGGCCTTTTTCTTTCAGCGCTTTATGCACGAGAAAGGCTTCTTTGCGGCCATATTCGCCGGGTGCGACGCCATCGGCCACCGTTCGGGTTCGGTCATCAAGCAGCGGGCCATAAATAAAGCGTGCCCAAAGATTGAGGATTTCGATCAGTTCTTTCTTCAAACCTTTGAAGCCCCAAGTCTCATAGGCGTGAACGACGCGTTCCTGATCATTTTCCAGCAAACCGCGATAGAGATCGACCACGCCGCCCACAAATTTCGCCGGAAAGATGCGGACACAGCCGTAATCCAGCAAATTAATGCCAGTTGGCGTCTCGTTTTCCTCGAATACCGTGTAATTGCCGAGATGCGGATCCCCATGGATCACGCCATGGCGGCTGAAAGGCAGCCACCAAGCTTTGAACATGGCAGTGGCTAAGCGATTGCGGGTTTCTGCATCGCTGGCTTTAAAGGAAAGCAGCGGCTTGCCATCCAGCCATTCCATTGCGAGCAGGCGGGTGGTTGATAGTTCTGGCCGAATGGCGGGGACGCGGACCAGCGGCTCGTCGGCCAGAATGTTTTGATAAAGGGCGGCGTGTTTGGCCTCGCGGCGATAATCGAGCTCTTCGCGGATCCGTTCTGCAATTTCTTTTGAAATTTCGCGTGTATCGACGGCTGAGTCGAATTGCCGATGCAATGCAAACAAGACGCCCAATTGTTGCAAATCAGCTTCGACGGCAGAAGCCATGTCGGGATATTGTAATTTTACCGCCAGCCTTTGGCCATCGGATGTCGATGCCCGATGGACTTGTCCTAAAGAGGCGGCGGCTGTCGGATGCAAATCGAATTCGGCAAAGCGTGCGCGCCAATCAGAACCCAGCTCGGCCATCATCCGGCGCTTCACAAAGGCGGCACCCATGGGTGGTGCATTGCTTTGCAGCGTCGCCAGTTCGTTCGCGTATTCGGGCGGCAGTGCATCGGGGATCGTTGCCATCAATTGGGCAACCTTCATCAGAGGACCTTTGAGCCCGCCAAGGGCTTGGGTGAGCGCCAGTGCATTGCCTCTGTCGGTCGAGTCGGTGCCAAAGAGGCGTCCGCTAGCAATGCGCGCGGCTACACCACCCAAGCCAACGCCCACACGGGCATAGCGCGAAAGGCGTGCAGAAACGCGGTTACGTTCGGCGTCAAGATCAGACCCGGTCATGATAAGGCTCATTCTGTTGCATATGTCATGCAAGATACGGGGTGAGCGGTTCGCCGGATGCTATTTTGGTGACCTGCCTATTGCGGCCAATGGTCTCTGATCCAGCGCGCGAGCCCCTCTTCACCAATATTGCCTGCGGCTACTTCGAGGATCATGGCCGTTGCGTGGGTTTCTTCAACGAGGAACTCGATATCATTCAAACCAAGAAAGACGATCAGGGCCGCAAAGGCTGCCCGTTTATTGCCGTCTACAAAGGGATGATTGCGGGCGAGGCCGAAGGTATAGGCAGCCGCAAGTACGGCGAGGTCGCTTTCGCCATAGGTATATTTGTTCAAAGGTCGTCCGAGCGCCGATTCGAGCATGCCGCGATCGCGCAAACCGACGGGCCCACCGAACAGCGCAAGCTGCTCGGCATGGATATCAATCATCAACTCGGGTGTTAGCCAAATAGGCTCTCTCTCGCTCATGGCAAGGCATCATCCGTAACAAAAGTGGGAAGTCAGAGTTACGCGTTACTTGGCCAATTCACGGAATGTATTGGCGTAGGTTTTGAATGCCTTGCGGGCGATTTCCATGCCTTTGGCATGAACGGGGTCATAGGGCGTAAGATGCAATCCCCGCTCCGGCTGCTCAATCACATGGAGCTTATCGCCATCCTTAAGATTGAGCCGAGCCAGCAATTCCTTCGGCAAAATCAATCCAAGCGAATTACCAACTTTCCGGACTTGAAGATAAGCACCTTCAACTTCTATCGTTTTTGGCTGCTCGTTCATGGCTCACCCCTCGAATAACTCCCCCGTTATACAATATGTATAACGGGGCAACAAGATGCCTCTTATTCCATGCCCTCAAGCTCTACAATCATCCGCTCGATCAGTGATAAGCCGACCTGCCAAAAAGCCGGATCGCGCGCGTCGAGGCCGAAGGGTTGCAGCAGTTCGGAATGATGTTTCGTGCCACCCGCCGACAGCATGGCGAAATAGCGCTCGGCGAAGCCATCGGACGCGTTTTCATAAACGGCATAGAGCGAGTTTACGAGGCAATCCCCGAAGGCATAGGCATAAACATAAAACGGCGAATGGATGAAATGCGGGATATACGTCCAGAAGGTTTCATAGCCTTCGCCGATTTTGATCGCCGGCCCAAGGCTCTCTTGTTGCACACCGAGCCAGATGGCGCAGATTTCATCGGACGTTAGCTCGCCTTTGCGGCGGGCTAAATGAACCCTCCGTTCAAACGTGTAAAAAGCAATTTGACGGACCACGGTATTGATCATGTCCTCCACTTTGGAGGCGAGCATAATTTTGCGGGCACTTGCATCCGTCGTTTGGTCGAGCAAGCGGCGGAAGGTCAACATCTCACCAAACACCGAAGCAGTTTCAGCCAAAGTCAGCGGCGTCGGTGCCATCAGTGAGCCATTGGGGGCGGCCAGGACTTGATGAACGCCGTGGCCAAGTTCATGGGCAAGTGTCATCACATCGCGTGGCTTGCCGAGATAATTGACCAAGACATAGGGGTGCGCCGAAGGCACCGTTGGGTGGGCAAAAGCGCCGGGTGCCTTGCCGGGGCGGACCGGTGCATCGATCCAATGCTTGTCGAAGAAGTCCTTGGCGATGGCGGCCATGCGAGGTGAAAAATCACCATAGGCACCCAATACGGTATCGCGAGCCTCGGTCCATGGGATCGTTTTCTGATCCATCATTGGTAAAGGGGCATTGCGATCCCAATGGTTGAGCTGCTCGACGCCGAACCATTTGGCTTTCAGCGTGTAATAGCGATGCGAAAGACGGGGATAGGCTTCTTGCACCGCGCTCACCAAGGCTTCCACCACTTCTCGCTCAACGCGGTTGGAAAGATGACGGCTGTCGGCGACATCGGTAAAGCCACGCCAACGATCGGAAATTTCCTTATCCTTGGCCAGCGTGTTGGTGATGAGCGTAAACGTACGCAGATTTTTTTTAAACGTCGCGGCAAGGGAGTCGGACGCCTTACGTCGAATCTCGCCGTCTTTATCCTGAAATTTGTCGAGTACCGCTTCAAGCGTCATTTCTTCGCCATCAAAGGTGAAACGCAAATCCGACATTGTTTCATCAAACAGGCGATTCCAAGCCCCTGAGCCGGTGATCGACTTTTCGAGAAAGACTTGTTCAAGCTTGTCGTCGAGTTGGTAGGGTTTTTCTGAACGGATATCGGATAGCCATGGTTTGTAATGGGCCAGCGGCGCCATGGCAGCAGCCTTATCCAGTACGCCATCGTCGATCCGGTTGAGTTCCAGCGTGAAGAACAACAAATCCGATGAAATGGTTGTCGCCCGATCCTGCGTGTCGCCGTAAAATTTGGTGTGTTTTGCGTCGCTTGTATCGCTGGCATAAACAAGGCCGGAATAGGATAAAATACGCCCCAACCGATCATCAATGGCTTCATAGGCACGGATGGCGTTGGCGAGATCGACCGTGGCGTTAGGTCCCCGGGCGATCGCTTCAAGCTTACCCTTATATTGATCAACGAACGTCTTTGTTTCACGCTCGATCTGAACAAAATCAGATTCCAGCACGGGCGAATCCATTGCCGGATAAAGGTCCGTCAAATTCCATTCCGGGAGCGGACCGAGATCGGTGTTTTTGACCGAGGCGGAGGACGTCGCTGTGGACGACTGGAGCGCACGAAACGAGGGAACGTCGAAAACCTGTGTGTTCATATCCGAAGATCTGCTTTCAAAAATGGAAGGACGGCTCATTGGCTTAGCCCAATATTGGGTGCTTTGCGATTGCGATCAATCTTAAAGCAAAAAAACCTGACATTTTGATGGTCTGTTAAAGAGGCTTTTACCAAACCCGGTGAAACTACGGTTGATTCGGGACGATCCGTCCCTGTTGGACGGTTTTAATGCTTGGTACCCTTCTTCTTGTCGATGACGATCCCGTTCACTGTGTTTTGCTTGAGCGGATTGTTACGCGTCTTGGTTATGGCGTTATTGTCGCCCAGAGCGGCGAACAGGCCATGGCTCATCTGTCGGGTCCGGACGCCCATCGAATCGACCTTGTGCTGCTTGACCTCGTTATGCCCGATCTTGATGGCCACGCGGTCTTGCATCGGCTGCGCTCCGCAGGATCACGTTTGCCAGTCATCGTGCTCGTAACGCCGGCCGGTGTGGACGGTGTAATGGCGGCCATTTCGGCGGGTGCTTCGGATTTTGTTGTGAAACCCGTAGGCGCCGAACGGCTTCAGGTATCGCTCATGAATGTCTTGCGGTTCAAGGCCTTGGCGGCGGGGGTCGAGAGCGATCATCACACATTATCGGACGATCTGACGCTTGAAACCTTGGCAGCCGGGGATCCCGGGATCGCACGCCTCGCTCAGATGGCACGTAAGGCCGTAAAGGGAGATTTGCCCGTTTTGATTGAAGGCGAATCAGGCACCGGTAAAGCCATGTTGGCGCGCGCAATGCACGGTTCATCGACGCGGGCCAAAAAGCCTTTCGTCGCTTTGGATTGTGCGCTGTTGCGGGCGAGTGACGCGGTCGCCCGTCTGGAAGCTGCCATGCTGCGGGCGAAAGGCGGTACGCTCTATCTCTCGTCTATCCAGCATTTGGATAAAACAACCCAACACGCGCTGCTTGTATCGGCAATGATTGGCGCACCATCGTCTAAAACGACACGCTTAATTGCTTCTTGTCGGACGAGCCTGATCGATGCGGCGCGTTCTGGCGCGTTTCAAGAAGAGTTGTTTTATCGGCTGACGGTAACCCCTCTTCGGATTGCCCCCTTACGCGAACGACCTTTTGATTTGCCGATTTTGGCGGAACGGACGGCTTTGCGGCTTGCATCTGAAAACGGAAAAGATCTTCGAGGTCTTACGGAACAAGCTGTTTCATTTCTCGCCAAGCAGGAATGGCGCGGCAATCACCCCGAATTTGAGGCTGCCATTCGGCTAGCCGTTCGACGGCTATCATCGGCTTGGTTGACCGAATCCGATTTTGCGGATGATGGGGCCCCATTTGATCCAATGATGGCTCGAAAGCGCGATCATGCCGAACCGGCCGATAGTTTGGCGCTGTTTGATGCCGCTGGATCCTTGCGACCATTAGCCGAGATCGAAGCCGATATTATTGCACGCGCGACGAAGCATTGCGGTGGGTCGCTCGGAAAGGCAGCCAAGGCTCTCGGTGTTGGCCGATCGACCCTCTACCGGAAAATTCAGGAAAGAAATGATGATAGCCCGATATCGTTGGGCCTATGGATGGGAGATGCAGCGTGAAGCGTTTGGTTTACACGGGCGTCCTTCTCTTGGCATCGCAGCTCCATGCGTTTGCCGCTGATCCAATGGAAGAGACGAGAGAATTGCTGGTCCCAGACACAGCACTGGTCTCAACGGTAGCGCCATCGGCATCGTCGCGGGCGATTGCGGACGCCGTCGAAAATCTTCTCGCTAATCCCAATAGCCGATCCCATATGGCCCGGTTACCAAAGCGGGAGTGGGACAGTCTTGTCGCCTTTTATGCGGGACGGGATCATGCGCCGATCTGGATGGGTGGCGATGGACTTGCGCAGCGGACAGCCTTGCTTGTTGATCGGCTATCGCGGGCCGATGAGGATGGCCTTGATCCTTACGATTATCCAATCTTGCCTCAAAACACAGGCGAGCGATCTGCAGAGAGGGTGGCAGAAGCTGAGATTACTTTGTCTGCTTCGGCGATTGCTTATGCGCGTGATGCGCGTGGTGCCCGGATTGATCTGGCACGACTCTCCAAACTCATCACCCCACGACTGGACCTTCCTGATCCCGCGAGTGTCTTGCGCGATCTGATCGGTTCAACAAATCCGGGAGACGCGCTTGCGCTCTATAATCCCCAACAGGCGGGCTACCAGCTTCTGAAATCTAAACTCGTCGCGATGCGCGAGATGACCGCCAGTATTACAACCTCGCCCTCGGTGCGCTCACCTTCGGCTGTGCATAAGCCCGTTCGGACGACAACCGCGATGGTTGCGCAAGATCCGGTGATGCCGTTCGAGCTCATTGCAAATATGGAGCGGTGGCGCTGGGTGGAGCGGGATCTCGGCGATCGTTATATTGAAGTCAATTTGCCCGAATTTATGGTGCATGTGGTCGACCATGGCGTAATTGTGCACACAACCCGCGCGATTATTGGTCATCCAAACACGCCAACGCCGCTTTTTTCCGAGAAAATGCAGTACTTGATTGTCAATCCGTCCTGGGATGTCCCGTATTCGATTGTGAAAAAGGAATTTTTGCCAAAGCTGGCCGAAGATCCGGATTATGGTGCCAAATCCGGATATGAAATCACTCAAAATGGGGATGTTGTTACCGTTCGTCAGCCTCCGGGGGAGGGCAATGCGCTGGGTTTCGTGAAATTCATCTTTCCGAACCAGCATTCGGTTTATTTGCATGACACATCCAACCGTAAGCTGTTTGCCAATATCGATCGCGCCTATAGCCATGGCTGCGTTCGGGTTGATGATCCGTTTTCTTTAGCTTCGGTTGTGTTGAACGATCCAAAATATACAACAGAAAATTTGAAATCGCTGATCGGAAAGGGCGAACAACTCATTCGCCTACCCCAACCTCTGCCGGTTCAATTGACCTATTTCACGCTCGTTCCAGATGAACATGGCGATCTTCACCATTTGGGTGATATTTATGGCTATGATCAGAGCGTTGAAGCGGCACTCGGCTTGGGGCAACCGCGAAGCTACGCTTCCCTTCATTAACGGGTAAAGCCTGGAGCATATCTCCGCCGAAATTTGGTATTGCCCTTTCCTCGGCATGCAGCGTTATCATGACGAATAATAACGCTGCACCCGGAGCTGGGCATGACAACGCCGTTTCTCGATCATATTGCTGCTACGCTGGATGCTATTCGCGCCGATGGTCTTTATAAGACGGAGCGTGAAATCGTCACCCCGCAATCCGGCCGTATCGCGATTGCCGGTGGCGATAAGCTTCGCCCTATGCTCAATCTGTGCGCCAACAATTATCTGGGCCTTGCCAATCATCCCGATATCGTCGCCGCAGCCCATCAGGCGCTTGATCAGGATGGATTTGGCATGGCGTCGGTGCGCTTTATTTGCGGCACACAAACGGTGCACCGTGCCTTGGAGCGTTCGATTGCGAATTATCTCGGCAAGGACGATTCCATTCTTTTTGCGGCCTGTTTTGATGCGAATGGCGGCATTTTTGAGCCGCTGCTCGAGGCTGACGATGCCATTATCTCCGACAGCCTCAACCATGCCTCGATCATCGATGGCGTTCGTCTGTCGAAAGCCAAGCGCTATCGTTACGCCAATAGCGATATGGATGAACTCGAAACCCGCTTGAAAGAAGCCAATGCGGATGGTGCGCGCTTTAAGCTGATTGTTACTGATGGCGTGTTTTCAATGGATGGCTTCGTCGCCAATCTACCCGCGATTTGCGATCTGGCCGAGCGTTATGGCGCGATGGTGATGGTGGATGATTGTCACGCGACCGGCCATTTGGGGCCGGAGGGTAAGGGCACTCCCGCATTAACCGGCGTTGGCAACCGGGTTGATATTGTGACCGGCACACTGGGTAAAACATTGGGCGGTGCGATGGGTGGTTTTATTGCGGCGGCCCAACCGATTATCGATCTCTTGCGCCAACGCGCGAGGCCCTATCTGTTTTCGAACAGTCTTGCGCCGTCGATTGCGGCAGGCTCAATGAAAGCCATCGAAATTGCGCGGAAGGCCGATGATCGGCGTGCCCAATTGATGCGCAATACCGCGCGTTTTCGCGATGGTATGACCAAAGCGGGCTTTGAACTATTAGCAGGCGACACGCCGATTATTCCGGTAATGTTGCATGAAGCCAATCGGGCTCAAGCGATGGCGCAGGAATTGGATCGGCGCGGTGTGTATGTGGCGGGATTTTTCTTCCCCGTTGTACCGAAAGGCCGCGCGCGGATTCGCACCCAAATGTCGGCCGCTTTGAGCGATGCGGATATTGACACCGCGATTGCTACTTTCACCGATGCAGGCCGTTCTCTCGGTATGCTCTGACCCCTGCTTAAAGGATCATTTCACATGCGCGCGCTCGTAAAAGCCAAAGCCGAACAGGGTCTCTGGATGGGAGAGGAGCCCGTTCCTCACATCGGGCCGGACGATGTTTTGGTAAAAGTGAACAAAACCGGCATATGTGGCACCGATATCCACATCTACAAATGGGACGAATGGGCGAAAAAAACCATTCCGGTGCCGATGGTGGTTGGCCATGAATTTGCCGGTGAAATTGTTGAGCTTGGCTCGCATGTGCGTGGCTTCAAACTCGGCCAACGGGTTTCGGGTGAAGGCCATGTGATCGGTATGAAGAGCCGCGCCAGCCGTGCCGGAAAATTTCATATGGACCCTGAAACGCGCGGTATTGGCGTGAATATTCCAGGGGCATTTGCGGATTATGTGCGGTTTCCGGCGTTCAATATCGTACCTTTGCCTGATGATATTGACGATGAATTGGGTGCCATTCTCGATCCCCTAGGCAATGCGGTGCATACCGCGCTGGCCTTTGATCTGATCGGTGAAGATGTCCTGATTACCGGCGCAGGACCGATCGGCATTATGAGCGCGGCGATTGCTCGCCATGTCGGCGCTCGCCATGTCGTGATTACCGATATGAACCCGAACCGTTTGGCGCTGGCCCAAACCGTAGCCGATGTGGTTACGGTGGATGTCTCGAAAGAGAATTTGAAAGATGTGATGCATCGTCTTGGTATGGTCGAGGGCTTTGATGTCGGCCTCGAGATGAGCGGATCACCGCAAGCCCTTGAGCAAATGGTCGATCATCTCGTGATGGGGGGCAAGATCGCCTTGTTGGGCATTCCCTCAAAACCCTTCGTAACCGACTGGTCGAAAATGGTCTTCAAAGTGTTGACCATCAAATGCATCTATGGTCGCGAGATGTTCGAAACCTGGTACAAAATGCTGGCCATGCTGCAAAGCGGGTTGGATGTCCGAAAAGTAATTACCCATCGGCTAGCGGCGGACGATTTTCTCAATGGGTTCGAGACGATGGCGCGTGGCGAGAGCGGCAAAATTGTGCTCGATTGGACGAAGGGGCGCTGACATCGGCCTCGGAATCGGGTGGTCATCGCGGATCATTTAGCCGAGAAGCGACAGACCGCATGGTTTGATTCGCATCAAAAGGTTTTCGTCATGTCCTCACCCTCGCCCTTTCGCGCTATTGGTCCTCTTGAATGGGCTGCCTTAATTACTCTTTCGGTGATCTGGGGTGGATCCTATCTGTTCATGAAAATTGCAGTCGGCTATCTGCCAGTTTTCACGATCGTGTTTGCCCGCGTCGCGCTTGGTGCTGTGACGCTCGGTGTCATTCTACTGATTTCCGGTATGGGACTGCCGCGCGGATGGGTGCGGTGGCGTGCCTTTTTAGTCATGGGCACGCTGAACAATGTCGTGCCGATGTCTTTGATCGTCTTCGGCACCCACGCAATCAGCGCCGGTCTTGCTTCCATCATCAACGCCTTGACGCCGATTTTCACCATTGTGTTCGCCCATCTTTTGACGGCGGATGAAAAACTCACCGCTCATAAAATGATCGGCATTGGGCTTGGATTTTGCGGCGTTATTGTGCTGATCGGTCCAGGTCTCTTGTTACAGATCGACGCTGGAGTCATCGGTGAGTTGGCCTGTGTCGGCGCTGCTATTTCCTATGCGACATCCAATATTTTCGGCCGCCGATTTGTCGGGATGGGGTTAAAACCGCTTGAAATTGCCTTCGGACAGGTCAGCAGTTCGAGTCTTATTTTACTGCCCATCGCTGCCATCATCGATCAACCATGGACGCTTGATCTGCCTCCTATCCACGCCGTTCTGAGTGTCCTTGCGCTCGGCATGCTGTGTACAGGGATCGCCTATCTGCTGTTTTTTCGTGTCTTGAACCGCTCCGGCGCGGTGGCCATTGCACTTGTCACCCTGCTCATTCCGCCGAGCGCCATCACGCTCGGCGCGTTGGTGCTCGGGGAAGCTATCAGCCTGCTAAACCTCGTCGGCATGGCCTTAATTGCCATCGGTTTGGCGGCTGTGAATCGGAAAGCCCGCGATCAATCGGCAAGATGACCGAACATGTCGACCACTTGCTCATAGACTGCGCGTTTGAACGGCACGATCAGGTTTGGCAGGTCGCGTAGCGGTGCCCATTTCCATTCGGCAAATTCAGGCTTGTGACCCCCGGGAGGAGCGAGGATGTTGATTTCGCTTTCATGGCCGTCGAAGCGAAAGGCAAACCATTTTTGCGTCTGGCCTCGATATTTGCCCCGCCAGGCTTCCTTTGCGACCGCCGGCGGCAAATCATAGGTGAGCCAGCCGGGCGCTTCAGCCAGCAAGGATACGGATGTCACCCCTGTTTCTTCCGCCAATTCGCGTAAAGCGGCCGGATAGGGCTCTTCCCCTGCATCAATGCCACCCTGCGGCATTTGCCAGGCATGGGTTGCATCGACGTGTTCTGGGCCCGCCTCAGCCCGGCGACGACCGACGAATACCTCATTTTGCGCATTTAGAAGCATGATGCCGACATTGCGGCGATAGGGCAGGTCTTCGTGACGCATCAGGGTGCTCCGGTTGGGTGGAGAAGCGTACTGACCGGCACCAGCCGGAAACCACGGGAGGCTAGGGTAGCGCTCCAATTCTTTAACCGGTCTATCGCGAGCGGTGTGGTTCCTGCAACCCCAATGGCTTGGCCTTTTTCTCGGGCGGTTTGTTCCAGCCGATGGAGCGCATCATCGATGGCCAGCGTCCGAAGGTCGGCGTCGAGATTGATGGGATCGTTCGAGAGATCAAATTGAAGCAAACCGCGGGTTGCAAGTTCGGCCAAGGCCGACGCGGCCGAACCGCCGTCTTTCAAGCGATCTCGGAAATGACCACTCAAGCCAACATAACCTGGAAAGCGCCCGAGCGCCCACCGCAAGCGAGATTGGTTGGTTTCAAGATCAAACGAATCACCCAATTCGCGGGGGCCCGCGCCGCCATATAGCTCGCTCGATTGGCTGATGGGCAAATCAAGATAAATTTCATGCCCCTCACTTCGAATATCGGCGGCTTGGCGGTCGATATCCGTGGCGTAAGGGGATAGCGCGAGCGCGATGTCAGCGGGGAGTTTTACCATCGCCTCAACAGTGGCGAGATGGCCAATACCTGCTCCGCTGATCAAAATAGCGATTCGGGGTTCGGAGCCTATGTTGCCGACTGCGGGCGTTGCGGGGCGGGCGTAGATTTCCGATGGCCTGCTCCCGTCATCGCCAATCCTTGGCAGAAGCCCCATTGGCAAGGCTTCAATAAGGCGAGGATCGGGGGCTGGACCTAAGCCATTTCGCCGGCCAATGGCGATATCATTCACCGGTATTTTCGGTTCCGACTTGGGATCATCGGGCCATTCGAGCACGACAATTGCTTCTGGCACCGTGCTTCGGCGTCTAACGACGCTGGACGTTGTGAAGGCGATACCGACGACGAGGCCTAAACCTAAGACGATTAGCACCCATCGCCATCGTGGCAGGTGTCTAAACTTTGGTACAATGCCCGTTACGGGTGCATCCGATGCGGTGGCAATTATCACGTAAAGCTCGCTTCCAGTAGAATTGACCTAACGGAAGATAGAGAAAAACTGACAATGCTTGGTTAAGGCAGCGCTCATTGCGAGCGCTGCCTTAACGAATCAATTGGCGGCAGGCGCCGCTTTTTCCGTCGTATCGGCATTTTTGATGCCGCGCAGCAGATCAAGGGCATAATTCAGCTGCTTGTCTTGCTTCGGATCGAGCGGAACATAGGCTGAGGAGCCGCCCTGTTCATTGTCGCCATTTTTGAGATGTCCCTTGAGGGCTGCTTCACCCTTCGTCTCATCCTTGCCTTTGAACTCGTCCGGAACATCAGGCAAAACCTGAATATCCGGCTCGATACCCTTGGCCTGAATAGAGCGGCCCGATGGCGTATAATAACGCGCCGTTGTCAGACGCAGAGCCCCATTCTGGCCGAGGGGGATGATGGTTTGAACGGAGCCCTTGCCGAAGGAGCGCGTGCCGATGATCGTGGCCCGCTTATGGTCTTGCAAGGCGCCTGCTACGATTTCGGATGCCGAAGCCGAGCCGCCATTGATCAACACGACAACCGGCTTGCCATTGGTGAGGTCGCCCGAACGCGCCATATACCGCTGGGCATCGTCGGCGTTACGGCCACGGGTGGAGACAATCTCGCCGCGTTCAAGGAATGCATCGCAAACGGCGATCGCCTGATCGAGTAATCCACCCGGATCGTTCCGCAGGTCAATAATATAACCTTTGAATTTGTCGGCAGGAATGTCGCGGTTGAACTGATCGATCGCTGATTTCAAGCCGTCAAACGTCTTTTCGGTGAATTGGGTAATCCGGACATAGCCGACATCGCCTTCAACGCGAGGCTTCACCGATGAAATCTTGATGACTTCCCGAACGAGCGTAACGTCAAACGTGTCAGGCTTGCCCTTCCGGCTGATTTTCAGGACCACGGGGCTTTTTACCGCACCGCGCATTTTGTCGACGGCCTGATTAAGGGTGAGGCCCTGTACCGGATCGCCGTCAATGGCCACAATTAAATCGCCAGCCAAAATACCTGCACGCGATGCCGGCGTATCATCGATGGGCGTTACAACCTTCACCGCGCCGTCTTCCTGTGTCACTTCGATACCAAGTCCACCAAATTCGCCTTTGGTCTGGACCTGCATATCCTTGAAGCTTTTGGGATCCATATAGCTCGAATGGGGATCAAGCCCAGCCAACATGCCGCTGATTGCGCTTTCGACGAGCTTGGAGTCATCGGGCTTCTCGACATAATCGGTCCGAATTTTTTCGAACACATCACCAAACAAATTCAATTGGCGATAGGTCTCGGATCCAGCTGCCACCGCGCTACCCGCGCCAAGCGGCAGGCCCTGAAAGGCAAATGCAACGAGGCCACCGCCAAACACGGCACCGGTTAGAAGATAGGTTAGCTTGCGCATCATCCGCGAACTTTCTCATTCGAGCCCGGCGCCCACCATGGCGACGGATCAATAGGCGTTCCGTCTTTACGGAACTCGATATATAGGGTCGGTACCCGCTTTTCGGAAGACGCCGCAGAGGCATTATCCTTTTGAGGGTCGTTCATCGTCGCCACCGGTTCCCCTGCAAGGACGAATTGACCCAGACTTACGCTGATCCGGTCCATGCCGGCAAGCAAGATATAGTATCCGCTGCCCGCATTCAGGATCAAGAGTTGCCCATAAGTACGAAATGGACCGGCAAACGATACCCACCCATCGGCAGGTGCCGACACGATGGCGTTCGGGCGGGTCGTGAGGGTAATGCCTTTGGTTACGCCACTCACCGGATCATGCTTGTTAAAGCCGGATACGAGCGTTCCGTTGACAGGCTGAGGCAACAAGCCTTTCAATTCACTAAACGATACTTTGGGGGCCAAACGGGACGGATCGCGAAAGGCGAGAGCGGCAAAGCGGCTTCGCGCATCTTTAGCGGCCGGGTCTAAAGCCGCCTTGGCATCTTCTTCATTGCGCGTTGAGGCCGAATTGGCATCTTTGGTAGCCTTTGAGACGCTGTCGATTTCACCTTCGAGCCGTCCAATCAAATCTTTCAGCGTCTGACTTTTAGCGGCTAGGGCTGTGGCTTGTTCGGCTTGTTCATTGGCTTTGCTTTCGGCGCCTGCAATATCTTTTTGGCGCGCTTCGACAAGGAGCGCAATGTCCTGGCGGTCGCGTACGAGGCTGGCAACATCTTTGGCCAAGCTGTCGCGTTCGGCTGCTGCCGTTTGCCGAATCCGTTCGATGGCAGACAGATCCGCCAACAAGGCATCGGTTTCTGCTTTCAAATCCGGAACAACCGAGCCGAGAAGGATACTGCTTCGAACCGTATCAAGGATCGAATCCGGATCAGAAAGGAGCAATGGAGGGGGTGTAGCACCGACCCGCTGAAGGGCAGCCAGTACGTCGGTCACGACCGCCCGACGGGATTCCAGCGACTCGCGCGCCTTTGTTTCAGAGTCGGTTAATGTCGTAAGACGCTCTTCTACACCACTGATCCGCAATTCAGTTGCCCGAATGCGGTCGGCTGTTTCAATCATGCGTTGATTGAGCCGAGCCCGATCGGATCGAAGGGTTTCAATTTCGAGGGTCAATTTGGCCCGATAATCGGCGCCATTGGCCAATAGACGTTCGGTTTCTTCGAGTTCCAATTTGCGGGCCGCAGTATCAGTTGCCACAATCGATGCCGGGGCCGACGAGCTCGGCGTTTGAGCTTGGGCCGTTGTCCAAAAACCGATCATGACCAAGCAAAGGATGGTCGACTTTGTCCTGTTCTGAAAAGCCCTGCTCGGCATTGGTGTCCGTTTCACGCCCGATGATAGGGATGGCCCGCCAAGAGGGTCATCGCCCGATACAGTTGTTCGGACAAGACGATTCGCGCAATCTGGTGCGGCAAGGTCATTGCCCCAAAGGCGAGGGCCAGTTCCGCACTTTGGACAATCGAGCCGTCTAGGCCGTCAGCCCCGCCAATCAAATAGAAAAGGTTTCGCGTGCCTCTGTCTCGCCATGTCCCGTTAAGCGATGCAAAAGCATCACTTTTGGGTGATTTTCCTGTTTCATCGAGCACGACCAGCGTGCCACCCTCGGTCCGCGCTAACAACCCTTTAGCTTCTTCCGCTTTGCGATCCAGCGGCCGTGCCGCACGGCTCTCGGGCAATTCAATCACGTCGAAACCCGTAAAGCCAAGGCTTTTGCCAAGATCCCGCGAGCGATCGAGATAGCGGGTAACCAAGGTACGCTCCGGACCTTCCTTCAAGCGGCCTACCGCCAGAATGGTGATTTTCACCGCGGCAGAGTTCAGTAGGCGGTGCGTTCAGCCGGACGATCCGCGCTCCACATCTTTTCCAGATTATAGAAACTGCGGACTTCGGGTCTAAACACATGGACAATTACGTCGCCAGCATCGATGAGAACCCAGTCGCAATGAGGCTGACCCTCAATTCGGATTCCCGTGTGACCATGGCTTTTCAGCATCTCGACGAGTTGGTCCGAAATTGCGCTGACATGACGGTTCACACGACCGGTGGTGATAACCATCGCATCGGCTAGCGTCGTTTTGCCATCAAGATCAATGACGATGGTTTGTTCGGCTTTCGCATCCTCGAGCGTTGCAAGAATGCTGGCTAACATGTTGCTCTGCTCGACCGGCTTGGCGACGGCGGGCCGGGACTTCGATGCCGCTGTGGGCGAAATCTGCTGTGTCAGTGTCGTTACCTTCAAGTTCAGGCCCATCATTGGGCTGAATGAACCATGCCTGATCCGCCCCTGATTTTCAACCTAATCCTGCTTTGATAAAGGTCGATGGCGATCCCGCAGGAAGGTTGATGAAAGGTGCGAGCGGCGGCCGTGAAAAAAGATCCAGCCAGGCTTTTGCCTTGCGGCCAGAGCCTTGGCCTTGCTTTCCGGTAAGCGATAGGCACTAAGCGCGAGTGCGGCGGGCGACCGAGCCGCCGCAAGCGTCGAGCCGGGGCGATCAAAAACCGCAATGGGCATCAAAGTGGCAATATCGCGCCATCGGGCCCAATGATGGAAGCCAGCCAAATTATCTGCGCCCATGAGCCAGACAAACTGGATATCCGGATGGCGCGAGGTCAGCCAAGCCAGCGTATCGTAAGTGTAACGGGTCCCGATGGCATCCTCGATCAAGGTGACATCGATGCGAGGGTGAGCCGCGATGGCGCGAGCTAATGTCCTGCGCTCAGCCCCATGGGGCAGCATTGAATTATCTTTCAACGGGTTCCCCGGTGTGACGAGCCACCAGACGCGATCGAGCCCCAAACGCTTCATGGCGATAAGGCTGATTAGCCGATGGGCGGCATGCGCCGGATTAAACGAACCGCCCAAAAGCCCTATTCGCATACCGCGCGTGTGAAGCGGAAGGCGAGGCGAGGGGGAAGGATTATGCGTTCGTTTCATAGGTGATCTTTGCCGAAATTACTCCAGCGTTCAATCCGTCCCAGCAAATTGCAAGTCATAAAGTCGAGCATAGACGCCGTTATGAGCCATCAAAGCCTTGTGCCCGCCTGTTTCAACGATACGTCCTTGATCGAGGACATATATGGTGTCGGCCTTTGAAACGGTTGCAAGGCGGTGGGCAATGATCAAAGTGGTGCGCCCTGTCATCAGGCGGCTAAGGGCATCTTGAATGGCAGCATCCGATTCGGCGTCTAGGGCTGACGTGGGTTCGTCGAGCAATAAGATCGGGGCATCGCGGAGAAAAGCCCGCGCGATCGCGATGCGTTGACGCTGCCCTCCTGATAATTTGCCGCCAAACTCGCCGACCTTGGTTTCATAACCGTCCGGCAATGAGAGGATGAAGTCATGGGCCGCGGCATTTTGGGCGGCTTCGATCATGGCCTGATGTGTCGCATCGGGGCGACCCCGCAGGATATTTTCGGCAATCGTGCCTTCAAACAAGAACACGTCCTGGCCAACCAACGAGATTTGTTGATAGAGCGATGTCGCCGTAACTTCGGCCAGGTTTTGCCCGTCAATGGCCACTATACCCGATTGAGGTGACCAAAAACGCATCACAAGGTTAAAAATACTTGATTTCCCGCTGCCTGAAAGGCCAACCAGAGCCGTGATTTGGCCGCCTTTTGCGATCATGGTGATGTCATGCAGGACAGGCGACTCAGGGGCATATCCGAAGCTAACGGCAGAAAGGCTTACCTCCCCCTTTGTAAGGTTGAGTGGAACGGCGTTGTCGCGCTCGGGGGTTGATGGCGGTAAGTCGACCAATTCATATAACATCCGGACGCCGACGGCCGAGGCGGCGAGTGACAGGTGCAGCCGTGCCAGCCGGCGCGCCGGTTCTGTCATCATCAGAAGGGCAGTGATGAAGGAGAAAAACTCGCCCGGTGTCGCTCCATCGTGAATGACCCGCCAGCCACCGTAAAAAATGACGCTGGAAACGGCTATCCCGCCAAGCGAATCAATGAGCGGAACGGTGACGGCTTGGACGCCGACCATACGATTGGCCAGTTTTTCAACCGCGCCGACGGAATGGGTCATCCGTTCGCGCATGGCATCTTCGAGTTTAAAAGCTTTGATTACGCGAATGCCATGGAAGGTTTCTTGCAGCGTGGCGACCGTTGCCGCAATCGACCGTACCTCGCTGCCGAAAAGCTTACGAATTTTTTTCAACAGGTGCGAAACGACGCCGAACAGGACGGGTAAGCCAATCAGCGCAATGCCCGTCAAAACAAGATCTTGGCTGACCATTACAAAGAGCAAGCCAATGACGGTGAGCAAATCGCGGCCCATCGATGTCGCGATCAAGTTGAGGGCCGAGCTGGCAGCTTGGGCGTTGTAGGTAATGCGGGTAACAAGATCGGAGGACTGGCTTTTTTGAAAAAACGGCACATCTTGCGCCAGAATGGCGTTAAATATCTTGCGTTGGGTAGAAGCTACAATGGCATTACCGATGCGTGCCAGAATAACTTCCTGACCATAGGAGGCAAAGCCCTTGATCACATAGATCACGGCGACACTGCCGCAAATGACGACCATCATTGCCGGTTCGCGGTCGATGAACACCTTGTTGATCAGGTCGCGCATGATCCACGCGCTAAACCCTGTTGCACCGGCCACAATGGCCATACAGGCTATGGCCAACGCATAACGGGGAAGAAAGCTGCGGATATTTTCAGCAACAAGGCGTTTCAAGACGCTGAAATCGCTCGCGAGTTTTGAAAGTGTTGGCTTTTCAGACATGATGAACCACGCGTGCCTTTGTCATTTCGTTCCGCCTCCGCTGCAATTGCTTGACCCGCCGGGTGGCACATAGACGAGGCTGCCGGGCCAACCCGTAGATGCTACGCCGAAAATAGTCCCGACTCGGACAGGAATTGCCGTCTCAAGGCAGGCATTCGGAAACCGTGATGTGAGGGGGATCCCGCCATCAAGCACAATGGCAATGCCGCCTGTTGCTGCGCATTTGGCAACCAAGTCTGGTGTTGCCCAAGGCGTCGACGTGATGTCAACGATATCGGGCCGTGAGGTGAGCCATAAGACCGGCGACGTTCCGACCTTGCTTTCGTCGGTGATCACGCAGGCGAGGGGGTGAGGAGAGTGTTTCAACCAGAGGGCCTCAACAGCTTCGCTTAATGGACGCGTATCCGCGAGATAGGACTCCATCGGTCGATCGATGAGTTCGCCAGCAAAGAGATAAGCCCAGTAGAGGAGGGTGATTCCAATCGAACCTACGACCGCTTTTCGAACGAGATCATGTGATCGTTGGCTCGTTGTGTTTGACCCCTCCGGAAAAAGCAAAGCCAGTCCGGCAACCGTTGACGGGGCGAGCGGTGTGAGCCAGAGGGCCTTAATGAACTGTCCGGTAACAACGGAGGCTAAAATTACGGCGACAAGGGGCGAGAACAGCACAATCTTTCCAATTAATCGGGTCTGATCTGACGTTGCGCCCGCATCCGTTTCGCCGAGGCGTTGATCCCGTGTGGCCCACAGCATGAGCAATGGTACGATTAAAATCGCAATATTTCCCCACAAAAAGCCCCAAATGCTCAAGAATACGGAATGAATTCCGTCAGCGGGAGCCGAGTCCACGGCCCGCAACATGCTGGTCCATTGATGATCTTTCAGCCACAGCAGATGTGGTGTGAATATGAGAATGGCCAGCGATATCGACACATAGGCGTGCCAATTTTTCCAGATGGATCGGAAGGACGGGACGGTCATACTTAAAATTAATAAGGGAAAAACGGCGAAAATAATTTCATATTTGGTGATTGCGCCGAAGCCGACCGAAAGCCCGAGGCCTAAAGCATCCCTAAAATGGCCCTTTTCAAGCAGACGCAGCCCGAACAACAAGGTTGCTGCGCAAAACGGAATGAGCACCGAATTATGATTGATCTGGATCGCATAAAAGGTCGAGATGGGGGACAGTAGCAAGAGCGTCGCGGTGAGAGCTGCCGTTGCTCGTGAGGCTCTGTCGGCCACGAGTTGCCAAACAAAAAAGGCACTAAGGAAACTCAAGAACTGGCTTGCGAGCAGAATGCCGAGAATGGACCAGCGGCCGGTCCATAAGGCTGCGTCAATGACCCATGAGGTGAGGGGTGGATGTTTGGAATAGCCAAGAGCAAATTGGCGGGCCCAATAGGCCGCTTCCAACGTATCTGTATGTAAATTGCCGAACGCAAGGCCAGGCAAAAGTCCCCAAAGCACTGCGTTAACGATCAGAAGTGGCCAAAGGTCGTCGAAAAACGCGCGGCCCCATCGCATTGACGGATCAGATTTCATCAAGCCGAAGCCTCGTGCATCAATCGATTTGAGCTTGTCTCGATCTCGTCTTGAACGCGTTGAAAAAATACGGCGCGATCAAGACCAGGCTGAATAGGAGGCAGGATATCAACCACAATCGTCCCCGGTTTCATCTTTAGCGATTGGCGTGGCCAGAAACATCCTGAATTTAGGCCGATTGGCAAGCAAGGCACGTTCAGCCCCTCATAAAGTTTGGCGATGCCATATTTATAGGCCGGTTCAGCCCCTGGTGGTCGACGGGTACCCTCTGGGAATACTAAAATTTGGCGGCCGCCATCGGCATGGATTTCCCGATGTGCAGCGCGCGTCAACTTGATCAACGCACGTGCGCCGTCTTTGCGGTTAATCGGCACATTTCGCATTTTATAGATGAACCAGCCAAACAAGGGGATGAAGGCCAATTCGCGTTTCATGATGAAACACGGGTCATCGAAAACGCCGAGCAGCATGAAAGTTTCCCACAAGGACTGATGCTTGATGGCCACCAGGAGCGGGCCCGGGGGAATGTTTTGACGGCCGCGAAATTCTACTTTGATGCCGCCGACAACCCTGCACAGCCACACAAAATAAAGCCCCCAACTACGCGCCAAACGCATCGCAAACCAGCGCGGTAAAATGAGTGTGATGAATCCGACCGTCATCCAGAGGATCAGGCTGACATAAAGCGAGAGAAGCATCAAAAGGGCTCTTAGCGGCATGCTAATCCTTTATTTTCTAATCCGTTTCCAAAGCGAGCAGTAAGCCAGCCATCATTTTGGATCTTTGCTGGGCGCTTTTCGTATATCAATTAGACACGTTCCGCGAGTGCGATGATCGGAAAGGACGCGGTGGATCCAAAACGGGGTCTAAGCGAGCCGTCCAATCGTACGATGAACGGTTATGCGTGATGCAATGCCTGCGACCAGCCCAACCAAAAGGATCACACCGAAGGTCGCGGCCATAATTTCCGAGCCGGGGACGACCATCATCGAAAGGCCATTGGCATCAACCGTCGCACCCGATGGCGAGCCGATGATTCGAAGCGATATGAGCAGAAAGAGAGCGATAAGGCCACCAATCAAGCCACCTCGAATTCCTAACACGGTAAAATGCCGCTGAAATTGCGCTGCGATGTACCGGTCATCGGCGCCGATAAAGTGCAAGACCTCGATGATTTCACGGTTTCCAGCCATCGCTCCTCGCGTTGCGAAAACGATAGCGAGCCCCGTTGCGGCTAAAACCAGAACCAGCGCCAATGCCGAGGCGACCATCAGGGCCGTTGAAATCCGTCCGAGCCGTTTCGTCCAATTCCGGTGGTCGTCGAGGCTTGCGCCTGGGGCGGCCGCGGCCACGGCCTTGCCTAGGGCTAAAAGATCGGGCGGTTGCTCGGTGTCAATCCGGACGGCAATCAAGCGAGGAATGGGCAATCCCTCCATCGCTGACACGGACCCCAGCCAAGGCTCCAGCAGCTTGGCTGAATCTTCACGGGAGTAGGTCTGAACGGATGTAACACCCGGAGTACCGCGCAGAATGTCAGTAGCCCTCACCAGATCGGCGTCGATGGGGCGAGAACCTTGTGGTTTAAGTTGAACGGTCACTTCCGACGCCATCATCACTTGCCAGCGAGATGTCGTGCTCGCCGAAAATTCGGCTGCTCCGGCCGTCATGGCAGCGAGGAACGTCATAATGGCAATGACCGAAATCAGCGCTCGATCGGTGACGGCATCGGCTGCAACCAGTGGATCACGCCTGAAAAGCGGAATGGCTTTCCAAAAGCGAACGATATTGCTGCTATGTTGGTCACGAATGTCAGTCATGGCCACTCTCGACATGTAAGCGGCGGTCAGCCAAAACCAATCGCCTCGCCCCGTCAATTTGGTCCATCAACGACAAATCGTGGGTTGCGATGAGAATGGCCGTTCCTGACCGGTTCATTTCAACAAAGAGCCGTAATAGTCGGCGAGCGAGCGAGGGATCGACATTTCCAGTTGGCTCGTCCGCCAATAGAATTTCGGGTTGCGCCACCAGTGCACGTGCAATTGAAGCGCGTTGCTTTTCTCCGCCTGACAGTACGGCGGGGGTGGCATGCATCAGATCGCCAAGGCCGACCCAATTGAGAAGTTCAGTAACTTCGGCACGATAGGTCGCTTCCTCGCGGCCCTGAACTTTGAGGGGAAGAGCCACATTTTCAAAGGTCGTCAGGTGATCGAGCAGTCGAAAATCTTGAAAAACAATGCCCATCCGGCGTCGAAGCGCCGTTAGACCATCTTTCTTTAGCTGAGATGTATCTTGTCCGAACAGTGCAATCATACCGCGCGTTGGCTTCAACGCTTGCATAATGAGACGCAAAAGCGTGGTTTTTCCGGTGCCCGAAGCACCTGTCAAAAACTGGAAAGATTGCGGTTCAATGGAAAAGCTGACGTCGGATAGGGTTTCGGCGCCGACGCCGTAACGCAAACCGACATTTTCAAATCGGACAAGCTCTCCAACGGGATGATACGAAAATGCCTGCAAAGAACTTTCAACCTTCTTTAAGGTCGCGGGTGCATGATGTGAATCGACTGTCTATTCGATCTTTGTTGAGAAAGCATAACTGATTCGCCATGCTGATCGTTTGTCCAAATTGCTCACGCTCCTATCTTGTTCGTGCCGCCACGCTTGGGCAGGCGGGTCGCTTGGTGCGATGTAGTGTTTGCCGCACCGCTTGGCGAACAGATTCGGGCGCTGACGAGCAGACGGAAACGTTAACAGATCAGGCTCGACCGGATGTCCAAAATGAGCCTGATGTTATTAATCCGGCGCCGATATTGGAACGACGCTCGTTCCGAAAAAGCGTCGCGTTTGGCGCTGCAGCTGCGGCCTTGGCAAGTTTTACGGTGATGGTGGGAAGCGACAAGACCGATGGAATTGTGTTGCGTGCCATTGGTTGGATGGATGCTGTAATTCCATCCAACGAGCTGGCTGGATTGTCGTTTGCGCATATTACGACAAAGGTTGGTTCTGAGGGTGGTGAGACGACGCTTTTGATTGAAGGTGAGATTCAATCTGATTCGGATCGGAGAAAATCGCTGCCCCCAATTCAATTTACGATGCGGGATGGAACCGAAAATACGATTTTTCAGTGGATGATACCCGCGCCAGCCACCACAATCGTTAAAGGTGAGCCTATCCCTTTCAAGGCAAGGCTTGCCTCTCCGCCCCGGGACGGTAAAGACATAAGGATACGGTTTTCCGACGTTTAAGCATTAGGCGGCGTCAAGCCGCTGATGTTCCGGCCAGACGGGTTTAGATCATGCCTCATGAAAGACGAGTTCGGGTCCTTATCGATGAGGATAAGATTGCCCGCCGCAATTACGAGATTGCGCTTGATATTGCCAAGCGAGAACCAAAGCAGCTTTTGATTGTTGCCATTCTCAAAGGTAGTTTCATGTTTGCCGCCGATTTGATGCGCGCTTTGCATCATGCTGGCTTGATGCCGCAGGTAGAATTTATGCATCTGTCGAGCTATCGCGATGCGACCGTCTCCTCCGGACAGGTCGTGATCTTAAAAGATGTCGAAAGCGATGTGCGCGATCGTGATGTTATCCTGATCGACGATATTCTCGAATCGGGTCGGACGATCGCCTTTGCAAAGGATCTGCTGACCGCGCGCGGCGCCCGGGTTCTGACCTGCTGCCTGTTGGAAAAGCCGGGTAAGCGCGCTGTTTCCATCAAGGCGGATTTTATCGGCTTCACCTGCCCTGATCTGTTCGTGGTGGGGTATGGCATGGACGTGGCGCATTCCTATCGGCAATTGCCCTATATCGGCGTTGTCGAAATGGACGAGGCCGGATGATCAGGATTCCGTTAGCCATTGGTCTAGAAAGCCGTCGAGCCATAGCTTGACGGCATGGTCATATTGATACCAGCCTGCGCGGTGCTCATTGGCCTCTTGCGCGCCTTTGCGCTGCATTTTTTCAAAGGCCTTTACCGTCCAGCGGCAAATCATCGCGTAGGTTACTTCGGGATGAAATTGCAGGCCAAAGCCGTTTTTACCCCATTTGAAGGCTTGATTAGGAAAAGTTGGCCCTTCCGCGAGCAATTCGGCACCGTTCGGAAGATCGAAGCCTTCGCGATGCCAATGATAGACATGAGCTGGCCAATTGACGCCTGACTGCTGAGAAAATTTCCGACCAGCATTGGTGGGGGACATCGGATAATAGCCGATTTCCGTTATCTCATCCGGATGCTGATAGACCCGCGATCCGAGAACGCGGCAGAGCATTTGGGCACCAAGGCATAAGCCCAAATAGGGTGCACCCGCTTTCGTAAAGGTTTCGATGCAGCGCAATTCATCCGCGATCCAAGGGTCGGGATCATTGGCGCTCATTGGACCGCCAAACACCACTAACCCTGCATGGTCGGACGCGTTCGTTGGCAAGGCATCCCCAAGTGGCGGACGCCGGATATCGAGTCGATAGCCGCGCTGCCGAAGGGCATAGCCCACCCGGCCGGGGGACGATTGCTCTTGGTGCAACACAAGGAGGATGGGCTTTTTCACGAGGATTAAAACATCTTCAGCAACGCATGAGTAGTCATGCTGGCATGATCTTTAGGAATCGTCGAGCCCTACGCTGGTGGAGCTTTTTAGCCTCGTCCGTAAACGTCCTCAATCCGAACAATATCGTCTTCGCCCGTGTAGCTGCCGACCTGCACTTCAATGATTTCGAGCATGACCTTCCCCGGATTGGCCAGCCGGTGCAATTCGCCTACCGGAATATAGGTGCTCTCATTCTCGTGCAGTTCCATGACCTTGTCACCGATGGTTACCTCGGCGGTACCCGATACCACGACCCAGTGCTCGGACCGATGATGATGTTTTTGTAGTGACAAGCGGCCTCCCGGCTTGACGGTTAAACGCTTGACCTGAAACCGGCTACCAATATCGATGCGTTGATAGGCACCCCACGGGCGATACATTTTCAGGTGTTCGCTGGCTTCACGAATACCTTTGGCTTTCATGTCCTCAACGAGTGCCTTGACCTCGCCGGATGCTTCGCGGCTCGCTACCAGCACGGCATCACGCGTTGTCACCACGACCACATTATCGAGGCCAGCAACGGTGGTTAGCACATCGTCGGAGTGGACGAGGCTTCCTTTGGTATCTAGCAGGGTCACATTACCACTTGTGCGATTGTCACACGCGTCGCGCTCGGAGGCTTCCCAAAGCGCATCCCACGTGCCGATATCGGACCAATCGAATGTCGCCTTAACAACGGCAGCGAGCTTGGTCTTTTGCATGACCGCGTAATCAATCGAGATTTTGGGTGCGCGGACGAAATCTTCCTCGCCAAGCCGCATGGCTCCCAGATCGATCGTGTGATTGGCCAAGGCATTTCCGGCGGCTTCGGCAATTTCGGGTGCGAATCGATCAATCTCGGCCAGCATTGCATCCGGCCGGAACATGAAATTGCCGGAGTTCCACAAACATCCTTCGGCGATCAATTGGCCGGCCTTAATCGCATCGGGCTTTTCCAAAAACATGGCGACAGATTTGGCTTCCCCCTCGACTGTGTCGCCTGGCCGGATATAGCCGTATGCCGTCGAAGGACTGGTTGGCGCAATCCCGAATGTGACAATTTTACCGGCTTCTGCGGCGGGTAATGCAGCCCGAATACTGGCGGCAAAGCCCGCGATATCGCTGACCACATGGTCGGCGGCCAAAACAAGACCAATCGTTCCCGCCCGGTGATGAAGGAGATAATGCGCAGCAGCTGCTATGGCGGCGGCCGAATCGCGTGGCATCGGCTCCATGACAATATCGACAGGAATACCGATCGCGACTGCCTGTTCTTCGGCAAGAAAACGGAATTTTTCGTTGGTTACCACCACCGGCTTACCGAACAAGGACGTGTCCGCGACTCGCTTCAAGGTTCCCTGAAAAGTAGAAAACTGGCCGAGTAAAGGCACGAACTGTTTTGGAAAGCTGTCACGCGAAACAGGCCACAATCGGGTACCCGAGCCGCCGCAAAGAATGATCGGCACAATGGTCATTTGAAAATAAGCTCCGAATTCGTCATCAAAATTCCCAAAATACAGTCTGTCGATACTGGCTTTAGGGCCCATAGCATAGCTAACGCCTGAGCATTAATAAAATCCCATCAGGGAAAATACGGCGGGTTGGTAATTCATAAAAAAATCCCCGCACCGAAGCGCGGGGATAAGGGTATTGGGGAGAGAAAAAAATTAGCCGCGCTTGTTTTGCCGGTTGGCGATCAAATCATCGACGACCGTGGGATCGGAAAGGGTTGATGTATCACCAAGGCTGCCAAATTCGTCCTCGGCGATTTTGCGCAGGATGCGGCGCATAATTTTACCTGACCGCGTCTTCGGCAAGCCCGGCGCAAATTGAATGAGATCAGGCGAGGCAATCGGGCCAATTTCCTTACGAACCCAGCCAACTAGGTCTTTGCGAAGCTGATCGCTCGGCTCAGTGCCGGTCATCAGCGTGACATAGGCATAAATGCCTTGCCCCTTGATGTCGTGGGGGTAGCCAACGACCGCCGCTTCGGAAACTTTTTCATGTGCGACGAGGGCGCTTTCAACTTCCGCCGTACCCATGCGATGGCCCGAGACATTGATCACGTCATCGACGCGGCCGGTAATCCAGTAATAGCCATCTGCATCGCGACGGCAGCCATCGCCCGTGAAATATTTATTCGGATAGGTCGCAAAATAGGTTTCCATAAAGCGCTTATGGTCGCCATAGACCGTCCGCATCTGGCCTGGCCAGCTGTCGGCGATGACGAGATTGCCCTCGCACGCCCCTTCGAGCACGGTGCCATTGGCGTCAACGATTTCTGGCTTAACACCAAAGAAGGGCTGCGTGGCCGAACCTGGCTTTAGCGCCGTTGCACCCGGCAGCGGCGTAATCAGAATACCGCCGGTTTCGGTCTGCCACCAAGTATCAACAATCGGGCAGCGGTGATCGCCGACAACGCGGTGATACCATTCCCAAGCTTCCGGATTGATCGGCTCGCCGACCGAACCTAACAACCGCAGCGATGCGCGGGAGGTTTTTTTGACGGGCTCTTCACCGGCCCCCATCAACGAACGAATGGCGGTTGGCGCGGTATAGAAAATATTGACCTTGTGCTTATCAACGACATCCCAGAAACGCGAAATGGTCGGATAGGTTGGAATGCCTTCGAACATCAGTGTTGTCGCACCATTGGCGAGCGGACCGTAGACGATATAGGAATGCCCCGTGACCCAGCCCACATCGGCCGTGCACCAGTAAATATCGCCTTCATGATAATCGAAGACATATTGATGCGTCATTGACGCATAGACGAGGTAACCGCCGGTCGTATGCACCACGCCCTTAGGCGCACCGGTCGAACCGGAGGTGTAAAGGATGAAGAGTGGGGCTTCTGCTTCCATTTCCTCCGGCTTGCATTGAGATTCCGCGTTCTTGGCTTCGACATCGTAATAAAAGTCGCGGCCATCTTGCATATGAATATCGCCGCCGGTCCGGCGCACCACAATTTGCGAGGTGACGACGCCGGGAACACGTTTGAGCGCCTCGTCCATATTGGCTTTGAGGGGAACCTTTTTGCCGCCACGCAGGCCCTCATCGGCGGTAATCACAACACGGGAATTGCAGCCCTCAATACGACCCGCCAAGGCATCGGGCGAAAAGCCACCAAACACGATCGAATGCACGGCACCGAGGCGGGCGCAGGCCAACATGGCGAAGGCTGCCTCGGGGATCATCGGCATATAAAGGGTGACTGCATCGCCCTTCTTTACGCCATGATTTTTCAGAACATTGGCGAAACGGCAAACTTCGTCGTGCAACTCCTGATAGGTAATATGCTTGCTCTCGGAGGGGTCATCACCCTCCCAAATGATCGCGGTCTGGTTTGCGCGATGCGGTAAATGCCGATCAATACAATTCATCGACACGTTGGTGGTGCCGTCACCATACCATTCGATATGCACATTACCGGGGGCGTAGGAGGTATTTTTGACCTTTGTATACGGCTTGATCCAGTCAATCCGCTTGCCTTGCTCACCCCAGAAAGCTTCTGGATCGCGGGTGGAGGCTTCATACATGGCTTTGTATTTCGCACTATCGACAAAAGCGCGGTTCGCCCATTCGGCGGATACAGGATAAAGATGCTCGGACATGACTATTCCCCCCTTTTTTCCGCCACCGCCGTTAGGTGGCTCACCGATTTCCCTGTTGACACGGGTCAAGGGTAACCAGTTTCATTTTTCACCAGACTCTTACGCGCAGGTACCGGTTTTCGACAAGAGCCGTTTCCCTCACACTTTGGTAGGTTCGACCTTGGGGGGAGATGACAATCTGACGATCACAACCCGCCCAATTCGCATATAATACCCCATTCCTCGTCCGTCACGGGCTGGACCGAGAGGCGCATCGAGGTGACAAGCGACATCTTGGCCAAGCGGGGTTCCACTTTAACTTGCGCAAGGGTTATCGGCTTGGGCAAGGCTTTGACCGCTTTGAGATCGACGACCACCCAAGGCTCGCTGGGCTCGGCGGTGGGGTCGGGATAGGCCTCATTAATCACTTCAACGATACCGACCACTTCCTTGCCCTCGTTGGAATGGTAGAAAAAGCCGGTATCGCCTTTTTTCATCGCCATAAGATTGAGCTTGGCCGAGTGGTTGCGCACGCCGTTCCAGAAGGTGCCTGCCTCACCTGCTGCAACCTGCTGTTGCCATGACCATTTAAACGGTTCCGATTTATAGAGCCAATGCGCCAATTTCTATTCTCCCTTCATCGGCCGATTCATCAGGGCATCTACCGCGCCATCGATGGTCAACGATCCCTTCAGGATGGCGGATACCGCTTCGGCGATCGGCATTTCGATGCCGCGCGCACGCGCCATGTCGCTCAAGATCCGTGCGGTATGCACGCCTTCGGCTAATCGGCCGCCGCCGGCCTCAGCAACACTTAGCCCGCGACCAAGATCGTGCCCGAAGGCAAAATTGCGTGATTTTAGTGATCCTGCCGTCAAAACGAGATCGCCGAGGCCTGATAGCCCCATGAGTGTTTCGGGACGCGCGCGATAGCTCTCGCCAAACCGCCGGAGTTCGGCAAAGCCGCGGGCCACCAAGGCCGCGCGGGCGCTTTCGCCCAATCCGCGCCCTTCGACAATGCCTGCCGCGATGGCCAGAACGTTTTTGGCCGCGCCGCCGATCTCAACACCCCGAAGATCGGTTGAGGGATAAATCCGAAAGGTGGCGGATGTGAGTGTTCGGGCCAGCGTTTCAGCCATATCAAATGTTGGAGCGGCAAGTGCTACTGCGGTGGGCAGTCCACGCGCGACATCATCGGCAAAACTGGGGCCAGAGAGGATGGCGGGGACAGAGCCAGGCATCGCATCCGCGACGATTTCGCTCAGAAATTCGCCGCTTTGCACGTCGATACCCTTGGCGCAGATAATCATCGGCAAGCCCTTTCGGGCTAAAGGTGAGAGCGCTTCAGTCATGACCCGCAGCGATTGTGCCGGCAACGATAGCACCATGACCTGCCCGCGATCAGCCGCTTCCTTCAGCGAAGCCGTGGCTCGAATCGAGTCCGGCAGAATGACGCCGGGCAACCGGCGGGCATTATATCGGGTGCGTTGCATTTCTTCAGCTTGATCCGCATCGCGGCTCCAAAGTGTCACAAGACGGCCCGAACGAGCCGCGGCTAGCGCTAAAGCGGTGCCCCAAGCGCCTGATCCGATCACGCTGACATGCTCAAGCATGAACGGTACCTTTGGCTTCGAGCGGCCAACGGGCACGGGGCGGTGTGTCCAATCCGTCGGTAAGCCCCAGCCTCAGCCGCTCAATGCCAGCCCACGCAATCATCGCGCCATTGTCGGTGCAAAGCGCGATCGGAGGGGCGATCAACGCCAACCCGCTTTGGTGAGCGACATCGTGCAACGAATCCCGCATAGCCAGATTTGCTGCCACGCCGCCTGCGATCACAAGGGCGGTAGGTTCGCCAAAATCGGCACGTACGACGTCGAGCGCTATTTTCGTCCGGTCAGCCACAACGGCTACAATCGCGGCTTGGAACGATGCGCAAAGGTTTTTGATATCCATTTCCGTCAGCGGCGCAATGCGTTGTGCTTCGATCCGGACAGCTGTTTTGAGCCCCGAAAGGGAAAAATTCGGTTCCTTACGGCCTAGCATCGGGCGCGGAAACGCGAAATATTCAGGGTTGCCTTCTCGCGCCAGTTTTTCAACTTCGGGCCCGCCGGGATAGGGAAGGCCGAGCATTTTGGCGACCTTGTCAAAGGCTTCGCCAATCGCATCATCAATGGTGGTGCCTATTCGGACATAATCGCCTACGCCGCGAACAAACAGCAATTGTGAGTGGCCACCGGACGCCAGTAAAAGCAAGAACGGAAAGGCCACGCCGTCGCTTAACCGGGGGGAAAGCGCATGGGCCTCAAGATGATTGACAGCGAGAAAAGGCTTTCCGGTGACAAGCGCCAACGCTTTGCCCGTGGTAAGACCCACCATCACGCCGCCAATGAGACCGGGGCCTGCGGCAGCTGCGATGCCGTCCATATCCGTCAAGCGCATACCTGCCGTCTTCAGGGCTTGTTTCACCAATACGTCAACAACCTCAACATGGGCTCGTGCGGCGATTTCGGGCACGACGCCACCATAGGCCTGATGGGCCTTGATCTGGCTTAGAATCTCATTCGATAGAATATGACCTTCCCCGTCCCGGTTGCTCTCAACAACGGAAACTGCGGTTTCGTCACAGGTGGTTTCAATACCGAGAACGCGCATTGCGCTCCTACTCCCAAATTAAAGGCGCCTCTTTCGCGCAGCACTGCTAGACTTTATACCTCAAATCACGCGGCTGCCGATTTCTGTTCGACATCGCATGACAGCAGGAAGAAGAGCAAGGTTCAATGACAAAGGCAGTAACACGGTTCAAGATCGGAACGCGAGGTAGCCCCTTGGCGCTTTGGCAGGCCAATGAGGTCGCGTCGCGGTTACGCGTCGCTTTAAACCTTGCCGATGAAGCGGTCGAACTTGTGTTGATCCGTACCTCTGGCGATATGAGCCAGGCCGGCGGGCAGGCGCTGGTTGGCGGCAAGGGGGCCTTCACCAAAGAGATCGACGAAGCGATGCTGAAGGGGGAAATCGACCTTGCTGTTCATTCAGCTAAAGACATGCCGACGCATTTTCCAGCAGGGATTGCCATTGCGGGTTATCTTCCGCGCGAAGATGTCCGTGATTGCCTGATTTCGGCCCGCTATACCTCCATTGAAGCGTTGCCGCCGGGTGCTATTGTGGGCACTGCTAGCCTTCGCCGTGCAGCCCTTGTCAAACGAATCAGGCCCGACCTTCAAACGCAGGTTTTGCGGGGCAATGTTGATACACGAATCAGAAAATCAGCCGAAGGAGAAGTGGACGCAACCCTGTTGGCCCTTGCGGGGCTGAAGCGATTGGGCATGGCCGAAAAAGCGGCTGCGATTTTGCCGCTTGATCGCTTTCCACCAGCCATTGGACAAGGCGCTGTTGGTGTGACCATACGATCCGGCGATCAGGCCGCCAAAGAAGCGATTGGGTTAATCGCGGATGATACGGTCGGTCACGCATTGGCCGCCGAGCGTGCTTTTTTGACTCTGCTGGATGGCTCATGCCGAACCCCGATTGCCGGGCTGGCAACCCTTTCGGGCGATATATTGCATTTTAACGGCCTCTATCTCAGCCATGATGGGCAACAAAGCTTCACCGCAAGTGGTTTGGGACCTGTTAGCGAGGCGGTTGCCATTGGCCAGCAGGCGGCCCGTGATATTTTGGCCGTTTTGCCAACCGATATCCGTTTACAAAACGCATGAACATTCTGGTAACGCGGCCGGAACGTGACGCTCTGCAAACTGCAGCGCGCCTTGCAGAATTAGGCCACAAGGCGGTTATCGCGCCTGTCACTGAAATCGTGGTAACGGGCGCCAAGATACCGATTGCTTCCTATTCGGCGGTTCTCGTGACCAGCGCCAATGCGTTAAGGGCGCTGCCACGTCGTGATATCGAGCAATTGCAAAATGTTGCCCTCCATTGCGTGGGGCAGAAGACGGCGGATGTCGCCCGATCCTTGGGATTTTCGAGGGTTCATGTTAGCAGCGGCTCGGGCCACTTTTTGGTTGAGGATATCATTGGCGCCTATTCGGCGGGCGCGGCCCTCCTGTACCTCACGGGCACGCCCCGCAAGCCAATGGTCGAGCAGGGGCTTCGGGCATCAGGGTTTGCGGTGACCAGTTATGAGCTTTATCGAGCGCAAACGGTTTCCGATTGGCCTGGCCGTGCGCGTGCAATGATCCCGCAGATCGACGTGGCACTGCATTATTCCCGCGCTTCGGTCGAGGCCTTGCTCGATCTCAGCGAAAAAGCAGGTATGCTGGCTGATCTTCACCCCATGCGGCATATTTGCCTGTCGCCTGACGTGGCCGCGCCCTTATTGATCGGTCCTGTGAAGCATATCGCAATCGCTGTTCGACCATCCGAAGCCAGCATGCTTGATCTCCTGTGAGTCGTCGGTTGGAAATATGCTCCAGATCAAGGAAGCGTAAACTTTAACCTGTGATGGTTCACTTCGTTTAAGTCGGGCCATTGGCAGTTGAGAAGGGTTTTGACACGGATGACGGATGATGCACAAGCCACCGAAGCCGCCGGCATAGCCAAGGCCCGGCGGGCGCGGCCCGAGCCGCCGATCCTCGATCTTTCGGCGCAAGAGGTAAAGACCGACTCGGCTGATGGTCCGAGCGATCCGGGTGCGAAAGATCCGGCACCACCGGCCCCTTCATCCGGTTGGTCGGGCTTTGTCCCAATCGTGGCTGCTTTGGTAGCGGGGGCGATCGGCGGAGCGATGGCGGTGGTAGCGCTTGACGTATTGACCCCACCGGCTGGGCCAAGCGACCAATTAATGGCGCTTGAAAGCCGGATGGATACATTGGCGGCCAAGGCCAATGTCGCTGAGTTGGAGCAGCGTGTAGCCAAGGTGGAATCCTTGTCGGCAGAAACCTACCGCCAATTCAGCCAGCTGGCGGCCAGACCGTCTGACAGCACGGTCCTCGACAAGCGGATGTCGACCGTGGAGGGTGTACTGGCCCAAATGTCTCAGCAAATATTGACAAAAAATGCGGCAAGCGGCGATCCGGCGGCACGCTTGGTGCTGGCCGCGCTTATTCGGGATCGGGTTGAACAAGGCGTTCCCTTTGCGCGGGAGCTTGAAGCGCTGACGGCGTTGGCAGGTAGCCTTCCGGGACAAGAACATCTCAAACGATGGGCCGGTGAGGGGGTTGCATCCTATGCGGTGTTGCGTGTCGAGTTGGCTGAAAGCCTTCGTCCAGCCAAGCCTGCAGAGCCCGTACAGGAGGCGGCACCCATCGATTGGGAAAATCGCCTTTTAAAAGTGCTTTCCCATGTGATGACCATCACTCCGTCTGATCAGGCACCCTTCGGCGCGCCTTCAGCTTGGCCGGATCTTGAAGCGGCCTTGGCCGCCGGCGATGGCGCTAAGGCACAAGCCATTCTACAGGCGCTTCCGGCCTCGCAACATGAAATTGTGAAGCATTTGGGCGCTCGATTGGAAGCGCGGCTATTGGCCCAACAGGCCGCCGATGACGTTTTTAACGCGGCATTGGATGCGCTTAAAACGAAAGGGTCTGCTCCATGATTCGCCTTTTGTTTGCGTTTATAGCGCTGACCGGTGTGGCGCTTGGATTGTCCTTTCTTGCCGACCTGAATGGCAGTGTCGCGCTTACGGTGATGGGTCTGCGCTTTGAAACTTCGCTGGCGGTTGCAGCCGTTGCCTTCGTTATTCTTTTTATTGCGGTTGCGATGGTCTGGTCGGTTATCCGCTTTATCTTTCGGTTGCCACGGATCGTATCGATTGGTTGGCACGCTAAGAGGCGACACAAAGGGCACCTCGCCGTTTCACGCGGCATGGTGGCGGTCGGAGCCGGTGACGTCAAAATGGCGCGCCGCAGCGCTAATGAGGCAGCACGGTTGCTCGGCAAGGAGCCGTTGTCTTTGCTGCTCGCTGCACAGGCGGCCCAAATGGAAGGCGACGGAAATGGTGCCCTGCGTGCTTTCCACGACATGCTCGATAGTCCCGATACCCGTTTGCTCGGGCTTAGAGGACTTTATGTTGAGGCCGATCGGGCGGGTTATATCGATGAAGCGTTTCGATATGCCGAGGAGACGGTGGCATTATCGCCATCGACCGCTTGGGCCGTTGATGCGCTGATCGAACATCACGCCCGATTGGCCGAATGGCCAAAGGCACTTGCTGTCTTGGATCGTGGTGGTTCAGCCTTTGACCGAACGGAGCGCCGACGCAAACGGGCCGTGATCTTGACCGCCGACGCGCTCGCCCGCGAGGAGGGCGCCCCAGACGAGGCGATGGACGCGGCTCGCGAGGCTACAAAACTTTCGCCCGAGCTGATTCCAGCTCAGCTTGTTTACGCAAGGTTGCTGTCGCGCCGGGGGGACTATCGCAAAGCGTCGCATGTGCTGGAAGCCGCATGGAAATTGGGGCCCCATCCCGCGATTGGCGAGGCCTATTTGACGGTTCGTCCGGGCGATGCAGGCCGCGAAAAACTGGT
>CAIUPE010000081.1 GCA_903900975.1 uncultured Hyphomicrobiales bacterium
ATTTATGGTATCCGTCAGAGGATTAACGTCGATCAAGTAAGGACGTGGCCTGCATCAATGAGCGATAATTTTAACACGATTGATATTTCAGATTTGGCCACCCGCCGCAGGAAGATTATGGAGTTGGAGCAATCCATCTTTAAATCCCGCACGCATACAAGCATCGAAATTTTGATCTTTTTGGCTGAAAATCGCTTTACCGCCAAATTATCGGCAATATATGAGACAACGCAGGCAACTGACGCATCCGTTCGCCAGCATTTACGGGCACTGGAACAACTCGATTTTGTTCGCCAGCGTAGCGATGACGAGGATGGTCGAGCCAAAACAATTAACATGACAGACCATGGTCGTGAACAACTCAAACTTTATGCAAGCGAGCTGTCCAAGCTGATTGCGGTAGATGCAAGCGGCGCCGCCTGATCAAGCTGCCTTGAAGTGCTTTGACAATTTCAGACCTTGCGCCTGATAATTTGAGCCCAATTCACGCCCATAGAGCATATCGGGTAACGCCGCCATACGCTCATAGACCAGTCGCCCAACAGTCTGTCCGTCTTCCAGAATAAAGGGCACATCCCGCGAGCGTACTTCCAGCACCGCGCGACTCCCTGCCCCGCCGCTGCCAGCATGGCCAAAGCCGGGATCAAAGAAGCCGGCATAATGGACACGAAATTCGCCAACCAACGGATCAAAGGGCGTCATTTCAGCGGCATGATCGGGCGGCACATGCACGGCCTCTTTCGAAGCCAGAATATAGAATTGGCCGGGGTCGAGAATGATATCGCGATCCTTTCGGGCATAAAGCGGATCCCAATAGTCATCGACCTCATAGCCACCAACACGATCGACATCGACAAGTGCAGTATGACGCTTGGCGCGATACCCAACGAGATGCTCGTCACCAAAGCCCGAAAGATCGACCGAAACGGCAATCCCATTTTGAATCGAGGGTTCCGACGAGGTCACCAAACGATCCCGTGCATGCAATGCTTTCAGTTCAGCATCATCGAGACGGACCAAACCGCGACGGAAACGCACTTGCGACAAGCGCGAGCCGGTGCGCACGAGCACCGGGAAGGTGCGCGGTGAAATCTCCAAATAAAGCGGCCCGTGATAGCCTGCCTCGATCTGATCAAACTCTTGCGCATGGTCGGCAATTACGCGGGTAAACACATCCAAGCGACCGGTCGAGCTTTTCGGGTTGGCCGATGCCAAAATATCTTCCGGAAGGGCCAGCCCCTCCAGCAATTCGGCAATATAGACAGCCCCTGTTTCAAGCACGGCACCGTTGGTCAAATCGATTTCGTGCAACGCGATACGTTCCAGCCGGTCTTTCACCGCCCGATCGGGGCCCGGTAGAAAACTCGCCCTGACGCGCCAAACTCGCCGCCCGAGACGCAGGTCGAGACTTGCGGGTTGCACTTGCCCATCGGCAAATGGACGATCGGCAATAATCACGCCTGCCTGATGCAATGCGCGGATATCTTGCGCCGGAAGTATACCTGCCGTACCGCTGAGGGAGAGAGAGGTCACCTTGGGCTTACTCCGCTGCCTGACTGGCCATCCGCGCCTCGGCGGCGGTTTCGGCATCATCCACGGTCTTCAACGCTTCCGGATGCGGCATGGAGATAATGTTATAGCCGGAGTCGACAAAATGCACCTCGCCGGTGACGCCCGTCGAAAGATCTGAAAGCAAATAGAGCGCCGATCCCCCGATTTCATCAATCGAAACCGTACGGCGCAAAGGCGCGTGGCGCTTCTGGTAATTGAACATCAAGCGCGCATCGGAAATGCCGGCACCGGCCAACGTCCTTACCGGCCCTGCAGAAATCGCGTTAACTCGGATATTGTCCGGCCCGAAATCGGAAGCAAGATAGCGCACCGAGGCCTCAAGGGCGGCCTTAGCCACACCCATGACATTATAGTTCGGCATCACGCGGGTCGCGCCACCATAGGTCAGCGTCACAATCGATCCGCCATGGCTCATCATCGCAGCAGCCCGTTTGGCGATTTCCACAAACGAGAAGCAGGAAATAAGCATCGTCCGCGAGAAGTTTTCCCGCGTCGTATCAGCAAAGCGTCCTTTAAGTTCTGATTTGTCCGAAAAAGCGATGGCATGAACGAGAAAATCGATTGAGCCCCATTTCTCAGCCACGGCCGCGAAGACCGCATCAACGGAATCCAGATCCTCAACGTCGCAAGGCAGCAGAAAATCCGATCCTGCTTCGGTTGCCAGCGGCTCGACACGCTTTTTCAGCGAGTCGCCTTGATAGGTAAATGCCAGTTCTGCACCGTGCGCGGCAAGCGTTTTGGCAATGCCCCACGCGATCGAATGGTCATTGGCGACGCCCATAATGAGCCCGCGTTTTCCCTGCATCAATCCTGTCATCGAGCCGTCCTGTCGTTCAAAAAATCGCAGAGGATGAAAAAGCTTAAGCCTCAAGCCGCTTCATAACGATGGTCGCATTGGTGCCGCCAAATCCGAACGAGTTGGAGAGCACCGCGCCGATAGTGGCATTATCAATGCGTTTACGGATAATCGGCATATCGGCGAAATCTGGGTCGATTTCCTGAATATTGGCGCTTTCGCAGATGAAATTATGGTTCATCATCAAAAGCGAATAGATCGCCTCCTGCACACCTGTGGCCCCCAAGGAGTGGCCGGTCAGCGACTTTGTCGCCGAAATTGGCGGGCAATTGGACCCGAACACCGTCCGAATTGCTTCAATTTCCTTCGCGTCGCCGACGGGTGTCGATGTCGCGTGCGGGTTGATATAGTCGATCTTGGTGTTCACAGTGGCCAGCGCCTGACGCATGCAGCGGATCGCGCCCTCACCCGATGGAGCGACCATGTCATAGCCGTCCGACGTTGCCCCATAGCCGACGATTTCGGCGTAAATTTTTGCACCGCGGGCCTTGGCATGCTCCAATTCTTCGAGCACCAAAACGCCTGCGCCACCGGCAATCACAAAGCCGTCACGGTCTTTGTCATAGGCGCGCGACGCCTTTGCGGGGGTGTCGTTATATTTGGATGACATAGCGCCCATCGCGTCGAATAATTGCGACATAGTCCAATCGAGCTCTTCGCAACCACCGGCAAACATCACATCCTGCTTGCCCCACTGGATCATTTCATAGGCATTGCCGATGCAATGGTTGGATGTCGCGCAAGCCGATGAAATCGAGTAATTCACGCCCTTGATTTTAAACCAGGTCGCAAGCGTGGCCGATGCGGTCGACGACATGGACTTTGGCACGGCAAACGGACCGATCCGCTTTGGGCTCATATTTTTACGCGTAATATCGGCAGCCTCGACCAGAATACGCGTCGATGGGCCGCCAGAACCCATGATAATGCCGGTGCGCTCGTTGGAAATGTCGCTTTCCTCAAGGCCGGAATCGAGAATGGCCTGATCCATGGCAACGTGGTTCCAACCCGTTCCGGTGGCGTGGAAACGCATGGCGCGGCGATCGACGATCTCCGCCGGATCAAGCTTCGGTTGGCCGTGTACCTGACAGCGAAAGCCCAGTTCGGTGTAGCTTTCGGCGTGGATAACGCCCGAACGCGCCTCAAATAGGGATGACCGAACTTCATGCACATTATTGCCGATGGAAGACACAATGCCCATGCCGGTAATGACGACGCGTTTCATGGTTTAACTCCTTGACGGAAGGGATTGGCTTGATACTTCAGGGGCCAATCCGAACATTCTTCGACGTGAAATGACGGCTTAGGCTGCCTTGAACAATCCGACCCGAAGATCACGTGCTTCATAAATTCGACGACCATCGGCTTCAAGATAGCCGTCAGCAATGCCTAAAACCAGTTTAGAGCGGAACACGCGCTTCAAATGCACCTCATAGACCACTTTTTTGACCGTTGGCAGCACTTGATCGATAAATTTGACCTCGCCGACGCCAAGCGCGCGACCACGGCCTTCCGCGCCCAGCCAGCCAAGATAGAAACCGCACAACTGCCAGAGCGCATCAAGGCCAAGGCAGCCCGGCATGACGGGATCACCTTGGAAATGGCACGGAAAGAACCAAAGATCAGGACGGATCGCGAATTCGGCGCGAATAATACCCTTGCCGTTCTCGCCGCCGGTTTCCGATACTTCGGCGATCCGATCAAACATCAGCATTGGCGGAAGCGGAAGCTGAGCATTGCCCGGGCCAAACAATTCGCCACGGCCACATGCCAGAAGATCTTCATATTCATAACTTGAACGCTGTTCCATATCCCGACCGCACTCCGTCCCTTCCAATATCGTGGCACATGCCACGCTAAGCTTTATCCAATCTAGTCCGCACTGTCTCTCACTCGCACTCGTATCACAGTGTCCGGCTCCCTGAAAGCCACGCTTGAGATGGCTTTTTTGAGGGTTGCGGGGAACGGACATAGCGCTTATTCTAAAAATCTCTGCTTGAACATAGGATTTTCTGAATTGTCCGTTCTATCGACCCCTTCGGCATCCTTGAATTGGCGCGAGCAAAGTGGCTGTCTCTACCATGATCTGCGCGTGCGCCTTCGGAATGCGGGTTTACGCCCGACGCGTCAGCGTGTGGGTTTGGGTTGGTTGTTGTTTGCGCGCGGCGATCGACATTTGACTGCGGAAGGCCTGTACGAAGAAGCGTCCAAAGCCCGCGTGCCGGTATCGCTCGCCACTGTGTATAATACGCTGCATCAGTTTACAGAGGCCGGGTTGCTGCGAGAAGTAGCTGTCGATGGCGCTAAAACCTATTTCGACACGAATACGACCCAGCATCATCATTTCTTTGTGGAAGGCGAAAATCGCCTGCTCGATATCGAAGGTCAGGAGATCGAGGTAGCGACGCTACCTGCCATTCCGGACGATATGGAAATTGTCCGCGTTGAGGTGGTCGTCCGCTTGCGCCGCAAGGAAGTCTGAGCACTAGGGCAAGATCTCATCGGGGTAAACACCCCAGAGCTGTTGCTGCTGGACATACCCTTCATAGCCGTCGCCCCATAGCTTACACCATTGTTTATCGCAGGTTTTAATTGATGCCACGACGTTCGGCATCAATTTTGCCATCATTGGGCTTGTTGTATCCGGTTTTGAATAAAGGGGAATCGGATTGTCCTTCGCCCAGGGGGCGATTATCGCCGTACGCCGCCCAGCCAGCAGATTATGCAAAACCCAGCCTTCGGCCCCCTCCGAATCACGAATGCGCCGCCAGGTCTCAAATTCGGCGGTGATTTCGACCGGAAGTCCCGCTTTTTCATAAATCCATTTTGTACGGTGATCTTTACTGGGCCCTTCGCGGAGATTGACACGATCCGATTTCAGGCTGGCAAAGCGCGGCAAAGGTAATCCCGAATTCGAACCTAGGTTGGGGTCGCCCGCCTGTGCAGGCAAGGCCACCAGCATGGCGAACATGGGCAACAGGGCCATCCAAATGGAAAGGGTCGTTCTTCCAAACATGCAATCCCCTTATGCCAAGCCGTCACGACCGTTGTTTTTCATGCATCCGCTCGCTAGAGAAGAACCAAACGTGCCTAATGAAGAGACGCGATTCTGTCCGATGGCGAAGCGAACGGTCCATACGACCGTTTATACGTTATAGTGTTGTTGGCGAGCGAATGTTAAAAATGGGTAAACACGCTCGCTTATCGATCGTTGAAAGACCCGAGGGAGAAGGTTGGCCATGAAACAGAAGCCGCTGGTCGTTGTAACCCGCCGCCTTCCCGATACGATCGAAACCCGCATGCGCGAGTTGTTTAATGCCGCTCTGAACATCGATGATCGCCCGATGACGAAGGAAGAGTTGATTGAGGCAGTGAAAACAGCGCAAGTTCTGGTGCCGACCGTCACCGACGAAATCGACGCCGACGTGATTGCCGCCGCAGGCGAGCATCTGAAGCTTATTGCCAATTTTGGTAATGGTGTTGACCATATCGATGTGGCAGCCGCTCAAGCCAAAGGAATTGCCGTTACCAATACCTCGGGCGTGCTGACCGAAGACACAGCCGACATGACGATGGCACTAATCCTCGCCGTATCGCGCCGCATCGCGGAAGGCGCTCGCGTAATTCCAGACGGGAACTTCCATGGCTGGTCGCCCACCTGGATGCTCGGCCATCGCATCACGGGCAAGCGGTTGGGCATTGTCGGTATGGGCCGAATTGGTCAGGCTCTGGCCCGCCGGGCCAAGGCATTCGGTTTACAGGTACACTACCATAACCGGCGGCCGGTTTCAGCTGCCGTTGAGCAGGAGCTGGAGGCCACCTATTGGGACTCGCTCGACCAGATGCTGGCACGGATGGACATCGTATCCGTCAATTGCCCGCATACGCCGGCCACCTACCATTTGCTATCGGCACGTCGGCTCAAACTTTTAAAGCGGGAAGCCATTTTGGTGAACACGGCGCGCGGCGAAATCATCGACGAAACGGCGCTGGTCAAAATGATAGAGGCCGGAGAAATTATGGGGGCGGGCCTCGATGTGTTCGAGCACGAGCCGGCTATTTCACCCCGGATGCTTAAGCTCGCCAAACAAAACCGCATTCTCGTGATGCCTCATATGGGGTCAGCTACCATCGAAGGCCGCATCGAGATGGGCGAGAAGGTGATTATCAATATTCGCACGTTCATGGACGGCCACAGGCCGCCCGACCGGGTGATTGCTTCAATGGTGTGAGGCTTGGGGTGTTAGGGAGTAGGGTGTAGGGCGAAGGGTGTAAGCTATCCGTCATGGCGAGCGATAGCGAAGCCACCCAGTTGATGGTTGCCGATGAAGCGCAACTTTACCCGTGCATTCCTTTATTCAGCGTCAGCTGGGCTGCTTCGCTATCGCTCGCAGTGACGGGTGAAGTGCTACCCCCTACCCCCTACCCCATACCCCCCTAAATCCAATCACAGCCCTTCAAACAACGCCGTCGAGAGATACCGCTCGGCGAAGCTTGGGATGATGATTACGATATTCTTGCCTTTCGATTCAGGCCGCGCTGCGATTTCCAGCGCTGCAGCGACCGCTGCACCCGACGAAATACCGGTCGGGATACCCTCGATGCGGGCCAATAGACGTGCCGTATCAAACGCCGTTTGATTGGCCACTTGAACAACCTCGTCAATAATTGACCGATCCAAAATATCGGGCACAAAGCCTGCCCCGATGCCTTGAATCTTGTGCGGACCCGGGTTTCCGCCCGAGAGAACAGGAGAATCCTCCGGCTCGACGGCTACGATCTTAACCGCCGGATTACGCGCTTTCAACACCTGACCAACACCCGTAATGGTGCCGCCCGTGCCGACGCCCGACACAAAAACATCGACCTTGCCGTCGAGATCGTTCCAGATTTCCTCGGCCGTTGTACGGCGATGAATGTCCGGATTGGCCGGATTTTTAAACTGCTGCGGAATAACCGAGCCTGGGATCGACGCTTTCAGCTCCTCGGCTTTAGCAATGGCACCCGTCATGCCTTGCGGCGCTGGGGTGAGTTCGAGCTCGGCACCGAGCAAGGCCAGCATTTTCCGGCGCTCGATCGACATCGATTCAGGCATAACAAGGATCAGGCGATACCCGCGCGCGGCGGCGACAAAAGCGAGCGCAATACCAGTATTGCCGGAGGTTGGCTCAATCAAAGTCGCGCCGGGCTTGATCGCACCGGCTGCTTCCAATGCGTCAATCATGTTGACGCCGATGCGATCCTTGACACTTGCAATCGGATTGAAGAATTCGAGCTTGGCCAGAAGATTGGCCTGCACACCCTTTTCCTTGGCGACCCGATCCAGCCGGACAATCGGCGTATCGCCGATCGTGTCGGTGATCGAACTATAGATACGCCCGCGGCCGGGTTTACGGGTAGAGGAAGCCTGAGTGGTCATGACGCGATGTCTCCCATTGCACGTTTGATCGATATAAATCTAATCATATTTACAATATATGTCGATAAATATTTTATTTTACATTTTAAATTGTAAAATCAGCCGATTCCGATAAGGCATTAAAGCCGACCTTTTGAGCGCGCTTGCATAATTCTTCGACGGTTATACCATCGAGATGGGTCAAAAAGGCTTGGCTGGCCGTTTCAATTTCCGGCGCTATCACGCGGTCGACCAGCACTGACTGCGGCTCCGGCGAACCGACATCATCTTCAATGCCAATCATCGCCGCCCGCACAATATCGCCAGCCGTGATGCGACGGCGCTCGGTGGCCAGTTCATACCCGCCACGCGGGCCACGAACCCCTTTAAGGATATTGGCGCGAACCAACGCTTGCAAAATGGTTTCGAGATGGCGGGGCGGCAAATGATGGCGCTCGGCCAATAATTTCGCAGCAACCGGATCGGGCCTTGCGTGAATAGCGACATCGACAACAGCGGCGATGGCCAACATGCTCCTGCGCGACAACAGATTCATGGTCAAACGTCCTTTTCCTAACCGGGCCCCAGAAACCCGGCGACGAACGCCTCAAATTCCCGTAGAGCCATACCCTCCAGCGCCGCGCTCGGTATCGCTCAGCGCCTCGCATTCATCCCACACAGCCTGACCAACAGGCGCGATCACCAGTTGAGCGATCCGCATACCGCGTGTCACGTCGAAGGGCACATCGCCGTGATTGATCAGCAAAACCGATACTTCACCGCGATAATCGGCATCAATCGTCCCTGGCGCATTCAACACGGTTAGACCATGTTTTAACGCCAAGCCCGATCGTGGCCTTACCTGACCCTCGTAACCGTTAGGCAATTGAATACACAATCCCGTCGGGATTAACATCCTTTTCCCGATTTCCAATGTGAATATTTTATTTTCCGGAAGAGCAGCAAGCAAATCCATACCCGCCGAAGCTCCGGTGGCATAGGACGGAAGCGGAAGCCCCTCGCTGTGCGGGAGGCGAAGAACACCGATCCGGACACTCACTTGCGGCTTCCCGCATCAAGGCGAACGGCAAAATCCGCCACCAGCCGTTCGGCGACCTCTGCTTTGCTGAGCCTCGGCCAACTGTCCACGCCTGTTTTTGAAACAAGGTGGACGGTATTCAAATCGCCGCCCATCACGCCGCTGTCGCCCCCGACATCATTGGCGATAATGAGGTCGCACCCTTTGCTGTCGAGTTTGCTACGGGCATAATCGAGCACATGGGTTGTTTCGGCGGCAAAGCCGATGACCAGCGCTGGGCGATCCGTTGTGCGATGGGCAATGGTCGACAAAATATCCGGATTAGGGGTAAGCGCCAAAGCGGGCGGACCGGTCTCGGTTTTTTTCAACTTGTCGACGCTCTGCGCTTCGACCCGCCAATCGGCGACTGCCGCACAAAACACCGCGATGTCAGCAGGAAGCGAGCGCTCAACAGCCGCCAGCATTTCGGCCGCCGTTTCTACGTGCACGGTTGTGACGCCCACAGGATCGGGGATCGCCACCGGACCGGACACCAAGGTCACCTGCGCTCCGGCGCGCGCAGCGGCCACCGCAATCGCATGGCCCTGTTTGCCGGAGGATCGGTTGGCGATGTAGCGCACAGGATCAATCGGCTCATGCGTGGGGCCGGATGTGACGAGAATATGGCGGCCATGCAACGGCTGAGAACCAGACCCCAAGGTCGTTTCAATCGCATCCGCGATGACGGACGGTTCAGCCATCCGGCCGGGGCCGTATTCCCCGCACGCCATCACACCGTCATTGGGGCCAATCACCGTCACCCCATCCTGTTGAAGGGTGGCTAGATTGCGTTGGGTTGCAGCGTGCTGCCACATTCTCACATTCATCGCGGGTGCTACCAGCACCTGCTTGTCGGTTGCCAGCAGTGACGTTGAGGCCAGATCATTGGCGAGGCCATGGGCCATCTTGGCCATAAGATCAGCGGTGGCTGGCGCAACCACCACGATATCTGCTGAGCGCGACAATTCGATATGACCCATTTCAGCCTCGTCGGTCAGCGAGAACAGATCTGTAAATACTTTTTCACCGGAAAGACTGCCCACCGAAAGTGGCGTGACGAATTCCGCCCCCGCACGCGTGAGAATACACCGCACCGCGCCGCCGCGCTTGGCGATCTCACGGATGAGTTCCAACGCCTTATAGGCCGCAATCCCGCCGCCGATGATGAGAAGAACGCGCTTACCGATCAGGGACATGGAACCGCCTTGTAGCCGATGAATTGGTTCACCTTAGCCGAAATACAGCGCGGGTTGAAGGGGGCGGACCCGCACCCCACCGGACCGGAAAAGGCGATATTCGATTGAACGTGCTCTTTTTCGAAATTTACAACTTAAAATTGTAAATTTAAAAACTCACAATTCTAGATTTGTTTACGCCATATCCTCATTTTGCAACAGTTCGGCACCCTTCAACGCCCTATAGGTTGCGCAATGATGATCTTCAAATATGCAGCTGTCATCGCCCTTGCGAGTGTGCTTTCGGCCTGTAGCGGCGGGGGCGGCGGTGCTTCCAAATCAGTTACCAATATGACGGCCGCTTATTCACCCGATGGAACTTCCAAAAACATCACCACGACCTATAGCGACGGGACGAGCGCAACAACAACGTTGACCGGCGAATTGACGACGCCGAGCTATAGCGCCGACGGCAGCCAAAAGACGCTCGTCTATTCCTACTCCGATGGCTCAACCCATAACGGAGCCACCCTACCCGGTACGTTGACAAATACGGCTTATAGCACCGACGGCAGTCAAGAACTTAAAACCTACACGTTCCCGGACACGTTAAGCTATACGGCCAAACTTGAAGCGACAGGTTCGCAAACCAATTGGGCCAACGACCATGAGACAAAGACCATCACCTATTCATTTGCCGATGGCAACTCTCACACCTATATCACGACGGTGCTTCCGGCGACCGTTGCGCCCGTTTCAAACCCCGCTGTCTATCCCGCCGATTGGTCAACGGGTAATTCGACCATACCGGTCACGCCACCTACAACGACGCCGAAACAAGATGTCTATGGCGATGGCTATGTGAAGCAGGTTTGGGAAGATGGAACAGCGGCGAAGCCCTTTCAACAGGCAACGCTTACGCCGAATGGGGCGACTGGGACCGGGGCAATCAACGACCCGAATGCCAATGTGCTTTCACCATTATCAATCGCCTATGATTTGAGGTGGGGTACGCCTGACGCGGCGGGGCCAGCCTATGTCCGCACCTGGTTCGGATCGGATGGAAACGCTCAAGCTTACACGTTTCCCAGCGCCCTATCGATAGCTGGCCACAGAGTATCCGGCCAAAGCTCGCAAAATTCTGGCATGACACTCGGCGTACCTGTTTCTGATGTAAAAGCGGCGTGGAGCCAAGGGTGGACAGGTATGGGACAAAATGTCCTAATGATCGACGCCTACCCTGATCCGGTTAATAAGCCGGCAACACTGACCCAACAGCAATATATCGATTATTATACACACGGAATTACAACATATCTCTTAGCCAGTCACTATGCTCCTGCCTCGAATTATTACCTCTTCGATGGCAATGATCTCAATGATAATAAGGCCCATTCACCGGCAACAAATGCCGTGGCCACCTTTCAAGCCAACAGTCATGGTACGCTGTCAACGTCGGTTCGCTCGGCCGCCGGGTTTTATTTTGACGTTATCAATATCAGCATGGGTCATAATTATTATGCGAATGACATTACAAATCCAAGTCCTACTGACGTTAGCAAAGCCTTTATATCGGATGCGCCTTGGACAAATTATATTTCCAAATCGATCGACGGAACTTACGCGATTGGTTTTGGTGCTGCTGGCTCTGCCAATATTTATCTAACCGATGCGGTCGTTACAAAAGCGGCTGGAAATGACTCAATCGTCACGGGCGACGACCCTTTGAGCTATGTAATGGCTTACGATCCAAAAATAGCGCCCCGGCTTCTCCTCGTTGGAGCGCTCGACTCCGATGGAAAGGCCGATCCGAACGGAGGGCAGGGAACGGCAAAACTTGCAAGTTATTCAAACCAAGCCGGAACGGATCCCAATATTCAAAATCGGTTTCTTGTTGCCTCTGGGCTGACACCCTATATCAGCAGTGGAATGGCCGTCGATGGTGCGAATGTTTCAAGTGGCGTGGGCACATCCTACGCTGCCCCGCGGGTTGCTGGGTATGCGGCGATACTGCGGCAAAAATTTTTAAATCTGACGGCCGCCAGTACAGCCAATATTCTGCTGGCGACAGCACGGATGGATACGCTCTCCTGCTATTCGACAGCTGCAGGTTGCCCAAAGGACATCTACGGCCAGGGCGAAGCCTGCCTTTCCCGTGCCTTGGCCCCCGTGGGATATTTACGATGACGTGCCACGCCAAAGGGCGTGTCGAGATGAGATTTTAGCACCCCAACGAAGCACTGATTTTCGCAGACGGAGCTCGTAATCACCACGCTGCGCCGCACCCAAATTGCGCTGGTTGCAATTGACGAAATTACAACTTCAAGTTTGTAGACCTCATATCCTTACTAAGGGTAAATCAATCGGATTTACTCATAATGCGCATTAAATGTATAGCAAATAAAGGACTAACCGGATGACACATTTACCGACGTTAAACCTTAAACGATTTGGAACGAAAATTTTTATCGCCACCGGGATGATGGCAGGCATCGTAACCGCATCCCATTCAGCCGTTGCTGCACCATCAAAATCCGATTGGACGTTTAGCTACTCCGTAAAATACGATGGATCAGGGAAGATCGTCGGCGCGGTCATCAAAGAATATATCAAAGGACGCTACGTTTTCCACCAATCCGTTGATCTTAAAAATGCGTCGGTTCATTACGTTACCGAAAGTGGTCAGCTCAAAGCGGTTTTGACGTTTAAAAATCCATTGTACAGTTCATCACCGTTTAGTTTAAACGTGAATGCAAAGCTGGGCGAGACTGTCTACTCACAAAAACAGGCGGCCGTTACGTATCAATGGGCAGACGGCACGTTCCATACCTTTGACTACAGCGCGACATCAACAGCCATTCAAAAGGACTCAGCAGGTAACGCGCTTTTAGTTGTCACCTATGCGGATGGTGCAAAAGCAACACTCACAGGAAACGATGCAACGATTTACCAGTCTAAGTTGAAAAACAGCACCGGCGCATTCATCTCGGATCCAAACACGATCGTTGCGGTTGATAAAACGGGCGAGACCTACAATCTGGTTCATGGAACAGCCGATACGGACGGACCAGACTATGCTGCTTCACTTTCAACTTTAAGCACGTGGCATAAGGGTGATCTTAATACGTTTAAGACCTCTCCGGACGTCGCTGCGGCGTATAACGAAGGATGGACGGGACTCGGGCGTTCGGTTGTGCATTTCGGCAGTTTTGCAAGTTCGCGTACCGGTGGGCCAAATCCTTCAAGCAACCTAGCAGACGACATTAGATTTAACGATGGTAAATATGGCGTCGCCAATATGGTTGCCTTGTTTAATTCAATGGGCACCTTCATGTCGGATTATTCATTCGATACGGGAATTGTAGGGTATGGCAATACACCTGAAAATATAAGCAACAATACTTTGTCGCAATTTAATTATCCCGCGGACCTCTCAAGTCTGACCAGTAACGAAAATTCATTCAACAAAAACCGACTGGGAAATAAATATTATTTTGATGTTGTCACACTCAACGAAGAAGAGCTGTCAAAAAATGCAGGCAGCGGCACAGGCATCGCACCCATCAATCAGCAAATCGTTGATATTCTATCCGATACAACGACAACTCCTTTCAAAAATGCCGCAAATTCTCCAACATCGTCGTCGACGAGTGTACCGGTGACCTTTTCCGACGCCGTTATTGTTTCGGGCGCCGGTCTCTTGAGCAATGATTCCCCTGATCTGACCTCACGCCTACTCGCTTCAACCGCGCTTCTCGACCAAACCATTTTTGTCGGTGCCTTGCAGAGCTTTGGTACAGCTGGTCCGTCTTCCGGTAAGGGAGGAACTGGAATCCTTTACACAGGTTCCAATGGCTCTGGAAGTGCGACACGGGGAAGCTTGCACAACGCTTTGGCAAGTATAAACCTATCGACGATGGAAAGTCGTTTTTTGGTGGCTTCAGGCGCGAGCGGAACTACGTTGTATGATCCAATCACGGGGAAGCCCTTGGCCTCTCAAACGGATAACAACGGATATGATGTTGGTGCCATCAACACCGTCAATGCGGCAGCTCTTGTGGGAGCTTATGCAGCCATCATCCGCCAAAAATTCCCCAATCTTACGGCGGCGAATACGGCGGATATCCTTTTGTCGACAGCAAGGTATGATACGCTCAGCTGCAGCCCCACTTGCGACAAATCGATCTACGGCCAAGGTGAGGCGTCACTGTCGCGCGCCCTCGCTCCCGTCGGCTATCTAAGATAAGTCATGTGCCGCGTCGTTCTTCCAATTCGCTAGAAAAACAATATGCTTTAATTGACGCAACGTTAATTAAAGCATATTGGCTGCGGATGGCTCTTCTCATTTTGGCTTTCAGTATTATCTTCAGCCTATCGGCCTATGCCGATGGGTTGGAACCCGATTTGACGCTTTTGCCAACGTCTGCAAAACAGGCCTTCGTCATGGATGCGCAATTGCCAGCCGAATATTGGCACGCGCTGGACGATCGAAGTTACCTTGCAATTACCGGCTTCTCGGTCGGTGAACATATGATTGCAGCAGCCGGCCAATCGCTGATGGACCGCCCCGACCACCACACCTGCTCGGTTTACGATTCAACGGTCTGCTACGATCTTTCAAAATTCTACGAAAGCGCGATGCCGCAAATCCTCATTTCCGGCTTCTTTATGCTGAACGGTAGTACGGCAATCACGTGGGGGCTTGATAGCGGCTATCGATCTGAAAAATTGACGGTTACGCCCGCCGTATTATTAGGCCTCTCCAAACGCTGGTTCTTCTCCGAAAAGCGCGATAGCCAATTCATCGTTGAGGCCAGCGGTTGGGCAGGCCAGAGCGTGTCCCATACCCCATGCATCGACAGCCAAGACCGTCTCTATTACTGCGGCACGCTATCCGCATGGAGCGATTTTAGCTATGATCCGCACCCAACGGACCTCTACCTCAAAGTTTGGTACGAGAAGGCTTTTTGAGGTTCGATGTGCGCCTCACGCCCGCCTATAATTCCCTCAAAAAATTGGTCTACGGCTTTTTGCCTATCGCATCCGCCCCTTTGACACAGAACGATGACAGCTTACGTTACCTTCATCTTTTGGGCGACATCCTGTTGGCTCATACCGGCTTGCGCTTGCGCTAAAATGGGCGTTTCAGCAAACGCAAATTCCTTCGCTCGATCCTTTATACCAATCGGAAGGCATGCCACTCCTGTCCTATTTGACAGGTTCAAAGCACCCGCATCGCAACAGCCACGAGCACGGCTGCAATGATCCAGAGCGCGAGATTGCCCCACCGGTTGCGGCGTGCTTCTGCCCTGCCAATCTCGGCAATTGAGCGGGCATCTAAGGTAAAGCCCTTATCGGTTGCCTGCGCCAATTGCTCGGCCAGCGCCTCGGCGCGCGAAGCCAGAGCAGGCAAATGGCCTACCATGCCTGCGAGCGAAATCGCGCCGCGGCCTAGTTCTTCGATTTTACCCACGGGGCCGAGATTGCGTTCAATCCAGCTGCGCACCACGGGCTCTGCCGTCGTCCACATATTGAGATGCGGATCGAGCGAACGGCTTACCCCTTCCACTACCACCATGGTCTTTTGTAACATGACAAGTTCGGTACGCGTGCGCATGTCAAACAGGCCCGTCACCTCGAACAACAGCGTCAGCAATTTCGCCATCGAAATCTGATCGGCCGAGCGCTGATGAATAGGCTCGCCAATGGCGCGGATGGCTTGGGCGAAATCATCGACCGAATGTTTCGCCGGCACATAACCCGCCTCGAAATGCACTTCCGCCACGCGGCGATAATTGCGCGTAATGAAGCCCAGTAAAATCTCGGCAAGAAAGCGCCGTTCCTTCAATCCCAACCGCCCCATAATGCCGAAATCGACGGCACAGAGACGCCCCTCGGGATCAACGAACAAATTGCCCGGATGCATGTCGGCGTGGAAGAAACCATCGCGCAAGGCGTGGCGCAAAAAGGATTGGATGACGATGCGCCCCAAAGCCTGCCGGTCATGGCCGGCAGCCACAATCGCGTCGATATCATGGAGCGGAATACCTTCGATCCACTCCATGGTCAGCACTTCGCGGGCGGTTAATTCCCAATGCACTTTTGGGGCACGGAATTCGACATCATCCTTGGCGTTTTCCGCCATCTCGGAAAGGGCAGCCGCCTCAAGCCGCAAATCCATTTCCATGGTCACGGAGCGCGCGAGCGTTTCCACCACCTCGATGAATTTGAGGCGTCGCGCTTCTGCCGAAACGGATTCCATAAATTCCGCCGCATAGGCCATCGCCGAGAGGTCGCGCCTAAAGCGCGCGCGCACATGCGGGCGCAGCACTTTAACCGCAACCGTTTCGCCATCCTTCGTCACCGCGCGATGAACTTGCGCGATGGAGGCTGCTGCAATCGGCTGGCTGAATTCGGAGAACAGCTCATCCACCGCTTTGCCGAAAGCGGTCTCAATCGCCACCAGCGCATCGGGCATGCCGAAGGCTGGAATACGGTCCTGCAATTTTTCTAAATCGCGCGCCACGCGCACGCCCACCACATCAGGCCGCGTCGCCATGAACTGGCCGAGCTTGATATAGGAAGGGCCGAGCTTGGTGAGCGCAATCACAAGCCCGTCTGCACTGGTCGCCGCGCCCCGCTTTTCGATCAGCCGGGCAAGCCGTACCAGAAAGCGTATACCCGCTGGTGCTTCCGCTGTGTCGACAAGACCAAACGCCCCTTCGCGCGCCAAAACAAAACCAACGCGGGCGAGCCTGAGTAAATGGATGGGAGCAAAACGGGGCACTGTTAGCCTACACTTTCCAGCCGGAGTGAAGCTGAACAATCCCGCCCGACATCGGCCTTGCACGCACCTCGCCAAAGCCCGCATCGCGGATCATGCCCGAGAACGGTGCAGGTAATGGAAATTTGCGGATCGATTCAACCAGATATTGGTAAGGCTCGGCATCACCCGTGACCATTTTGCCCATGGGCGGGATGACTTTGAAGGAAAACAGATCGTAGATTTTATCAAGACCCGGCACATCCACCGCTGAGAATTCAAGGCAGAGGAAGCGCCCGCCGCGCTTTAAGACGCGATGCGCCTCGCTAAGGGCCAAATCGATGCGCGGTACATTTCTGATCCCGAAGGCAATGGCGTAGGCGTCGAAGCTGTTATCCTCGAACGGCAACACTTCGGCATTGCCTTGGACAAATTCGATTTGGTCGGCAAGCGCCTTAGGCGTGCGGTCACGGCCGACGCGCAGCATGTCGCCATTAATATCGCACACGGTGGCACGCCCACGGGAGCCTGCGGCCTCCATAACGCGAAAGGCCACATCACCCGTGCCGCCCGCTACATCCAGCAGCGAGAAGGGCTTGTTCTTCCAAGGGCGAAGCGAGGAGACGAGTGCGTCTTTCCAAGCCCGATGCAGACCGAAGGACATCAGATCATTCATCACATCATAGCGCTTGGCGACTTTGTGGAACACATCGTCGACCAAAGCCTGCTTGTCGCCAAGGCGCACCGAGGTGAAGCCGAAATGGGTCTCATCACCACTATCTTGGCGCTGTTCTGTTTGCTTCATACCGATTACGTCCACTCTTCGACCGCAGATAAACTTTTCCCGTCATCGTCAAGACCATAGCGCGCGGCGCGTCAAGACGCTATGCCGTCGCGGAACAGGCGGAGAATGCGATTATGCCAGAATTACCCGAGGTCGAAACCGTTCGCCGAGGCCTTGAGCCCGCGATGGTCGGCCAGCGCATCGTTAAATTGGAGTTGCGCCGTAAGGATTTGCGCTTTCCCTTCCCGCCCCGTTTCCGCGAACGGCTCGAGGGGCAGGTCATCACCGTTTTGTCGCGCCGTGCCAAATATCTCTTGGCCGATCTCTCCTCGGGCGAAGTGCTCATCATGCATTTGGGCATGAGCGGACGGTTTACGGTGGAAATGGGCGGCCAAAAGACCGGAACGGCCCAGTTTCACTATGAAACCGGCAATGATGCGCCGCATGACCATGTGGTGTTCCATATGAGCAATGGCGCTCGGGTGACGTATAATGACCCTCGCCGCTTCGGTTATATGGATCTCGTGCCCCGCGAGGGCGTTGAGGCCTGCAAGCATTTTGCTAAAATGGGCATCGAGCCGCTTGGCAACGCGCTGGATGGCGCGCATATCCGCAAAGCCTTTGCGGGCAAAAAGACGCCACTAAAGGCTGCATTGCTCGACCAAAGCCTGATAGCGGGCTTGGGCAATATCTATGTGTGCGAAGCCTTGCACCGCTCACATTTATCGCCCACCCGCTTGGCTGGCACGCTTTCAACCCAACGCGGGGTAATGAAGGATAAAGCCGATGAGCTTGCCACAACCATTCGCGATGTGCTGAATGAGGCGGTGGCGGCGGGCGGCTCCTCGTTACGCGATTATGCGCAAACGGACGGCTCGCTCGGCTATTTTCAGCACCGGTTTCGGGTCTATGACCGAGAAGGCGAGCCCTGCCCGACGCCTGGATGTGGCGGCACGATTGAGCGGATCGTACAATCAGGACGTTCCACCTTTTATTGCCCGAAGTGCCAGAAATAGGCCAAAGTCCAATAATGCGGGTGCTTGAACCTCGCTCCATCAGGCATTAGCACTCGTGCGAGCATAAACGGAGATGGCCATGGCGTATGAAACGATCTTGAGCGAGACGCGCGGTAAAGTAGGACTGATTACGATCCATCGGCCCGACGCGTTAAATGCGCTGAATTCCACCGTCATCCGCGAAATCAACATCGCCTTGGATGGGTTTGAGGCCGATGCGGCTATTGGTGCTGTGGTTATCACCGGCTCGGAGAAGGCGTTTGCTGCCGGTGCCGATGTCAAGGAGATGAAGGATCTGGCCTTCCCCTCGACCTATCTCGACGATTTCATCACAGCTTGGGACAAAGTCTCGCAACGTCGCAAGCCGATCATCGCCGCCGTTTCAGGCTTTGCTCTGGGTGGCGGGTGTGAACTCGCTATGATGTGCGATTTTATTCTGGCGTCTGAGACGGCCAAATTCGGGCAGCCTGAAATTCGGCTTGGCATTATGCCAGGTGCAGGCGGCACGCAACGTCTGACGCGCGCTGTTGGTAAGGCCAAAGCGATGGAGCTTTGCCTAACCGGTCGCATGATGGATGCACAGGAAGCAGAGCGCGCGGGGTTGGTCTCGCGGATTGTGCCGGTGGCCGATCTTATTGAAGAGGCGGTTAAAACCGCATCGACCATTGCCGGTTTCTCGCGCCAGAGCGTGTTGATGACCAAAGAAGCCGTCAACCGCGCCTTTGAATCCTCGCTGGCCGAGGGAATTCGCTTCGAAAGGCGTGAATTCCAATCGCTTTTTGCCACTGAAGACCAGAAAGAGGGCATGTCGGCTTTTATCGAGAAGCGTCCGGCCGCGTTTAAAGACCGCTGAATGGAACTCGGTCTCGATACGCTCGCCCTTTTATGCGCCACCGCCTTTGCCACCGGTTTTGTTGATGCCATTGCCGGTGGCGGTGGGCTTTTAACGATACCGGCCTTGTTGCTTGCAGGGGTTCCGCCGGTGGCAGCGGTGGCCACCAACAAGGTACAGGGCACGCTTTCCATCATCTCGGCGCTCTTTACCTACGGGCGTTCCGGCATTGTGGAGTGGCGCGCGGGCCTGCCGATGGCGGCAATGTCGTTTGCGGTCGGTATTATCGGGGCTTTATCGGTACGCATTCTGCCCAAAGAGGCGATTTCTGCACTTATTCCGGCTTTGTTGATCGCAGTCGCGCTTTATTTCGGCCTGATGCGGGGGATGGGCGATGCCGACCGCAAAAGCCGGTTGACGCGCATGGCCTTTATTCTCATCGTGGTGCCTCCGATTGCCTTTTATGATGGATTTTTAGGGCCCGGTGCCGGTTCCTTCTACGCTTTGGCGCTGATTGCGCTGCAGGGCTTTGGCATCACCCGCACCACAGCAATGGCAAAATTGCTCAATGGCGGCAGCAATGCGGGCTCGCTCATGCTTTTTTCCATCGCGGGAAGCGTTTTATGGCCCTTAGGCCTCGGAATGGGGGTTTGCTCGATGCTCGGCGCGCAGGTAGGATCACGGCTGGCCATCAAGCAGGGCGCTCGGCTGATCCGCCCGCTGATTGTGCTGACCTGCTGTGCGCTGTCGATCAAGATGCTGGCCGATCCGACAAACCCTGTACATGTCTATTTGTTAAATCTCCATTTTCCGAGGTGAAGAACCAAATTATCGGACAAAGGACATTGACGCCCCGTGCATGAACCGGTATGTACCGCGCCACACATGGATGTTGCCGCTTGTTGTGGAAACACCGTTTAACTTTCAACCATAGGCGATCGGCCTTCCCCCAAACGGAAAAAAGATCTGCCGTGAGGTACACCAATGGCTAATACGACTTCTGCAAAGAAGGCCACCCGCAAGATCGAACGCCGCACGGCCGTAAACCGTAGCCGTCGCTCCCGCGTCCGCACCTATGTCAAGAAGCTTGAGGAAGCCCTCAAGGTTGGCGACAAGGCTGCAGCGACCGAAGCCTTCAAGCATGCTGAGCCAGAATTGATGCGCGCAGCCCAAAAGGGTGTGCTGCACAAGAACACCGCGTCCCGCAAGGTATCGCGTCTTGCAAAAGCGATTAGCGCGCTGTCTGCTTAAGTTCAAAATACAACTTTTTGGTTGTAGATCGAGCCCCGCCCCAAGCGGGGCTTTTTCGTCTTTGCTTTTATCTTTATTGCCGAGATTGCAACAAAAATATTTCGTCAAATCTGGAATCTTTTGCTTGACACGAAGGAAGTCAATTATCATCCCGAATGACATTTCTTTGACGTCAACTGCACAGAATTTATACATTAATTTCAATTACTTAGTGGGCAAGATGGTTTTAGTAGCCCCGGCATAGCCTCCTCACCTGCCAAGCCAAGCCCATGGTGAAAATAAATGTAAAAAATTTCCATCCAAGATAGCATTAAGGAAATGTGAACGAAGCCAAGGATTTGCGCCAATTGCCTCGTAATGTAACGGTCAATCTGAAGCGAAATATCCAATTTTTCGCCTTCTGGTTGTGTTGGGTCCGTTGCGTGCGAGTGACCTGCTGTATAAGGATTAAACCTATCAGAACGGCTCGGGCTGATGACTTCACATGACGCTGAAAAAGGAAATCCTCATTTCCGGGGCCGCTCTTTTTTTGCCTGAATTTTGGCCGGTGTTGGGTTGAAGGGAATGCAGTGTAAAGGGGAGATCAAGGGAGCTTGGTAAAACTTCGGTGATCAAACCGTGGTTCCGAAATCCATTCGGTTAGCAGCCGTAGCGGAGGACTGAACCAATGCCAGGGAACGATAAGGGGACGGCATGAACAGTTCGTATTCATCCATGGCGCTTGGCATAGGTCGCGCTCCTCGATCCCTTTCTCGTGATGCCTCGTTATTGAGCTTCTGTTTTGTTTCATTGGATGAGATCTCGATTGCCGAGGTCTAATCCGTATTTTTGTCTATTTAGTCGTTTTGGAATTTAATTCGGTATGATGCTAAACGCGGTCAACATTGAAACTTTCGTCGATCCGACAAATCTTCGCACCGATAGCGAGGCATGGGATCGGGTACGTCGGCGCTTGCGGGCTGAACTTGGCGAGGATGTTTTCTCAAGCTGGTTCGGTCGGCTTGAACTCGTCGACATGGTCGGTGGGGTAGCCCATCTCTCGGTTCCGACCCGGTTTCTTAAAAGCTGGATCCAATCGCATTATCATGACCGTTTGCAAGCGCTGCTGGTCGAAGAATTCCAAAACATTGCCGAGATTGTGTTATCGGTTCGCGGGGCTATCGGCCGTCCGGTGCAAAAGCCGCAGACGTCTACATCGGCTGACCACGCGGTCACGGAGCGGGTACCGACCGAGCGGAACAAATTGGAGGGCTTCGCAGCCCCAGAAGGTAAAGCGCTGCCAGACGGTGACCCGCTTTCAGGCGCGCCGCTGGATCGCCGCCTAACTTTTGCCAATTTTCTTGTTGGCAAATCGAATGCGCTGGCTCATGCCGCGGCTGAGCGCGTGGCCCAGAATGCAGCGGGCGATGCGCCGCTTTACAATCCCCTTTTCGTTCATGCGGGCGTCGGCCTTGGCAAGACGCATCTTCTTCATGCGATTGCACATGAAACGACCGCGCTGGGCCGTCGGGTGATCTATCTAACCGCTGACAGATTCATGTATGGCTTTGTTTCGGCCCTGAAAGCCCAGACCGCTTTGAACTTCAAAGAGCGGTTGCGCGGCATTGATCTTTTGGTCATTGACGACGTTCAGTTCTTACAAGGGAAATCCATCCAGCAAGAATTCTGTCACACGCTAAATGCGCTCATTGATTCCGGTCGCCAAATCGTAATCGCTGCCGATCGTCCGCCATCGGACCTCGAAAGTCTCGATGAGCGAGTTCGTTCGCGCCTTGCAGGCGGGCTTGTGGTTGAAATGGGCTCGCTTGACGAGGCGCTCCGGATCAAGATCATCGAAGCGCGTATTGCAAGCGCACGGCAGCATCAGCCTAATTTCGAGGTCAATCCGACTGTGATCAGCTATGTCGCTAAAATGGTAGTCTCGAATGGCCGCGATCTGGATGGCGCAGTCAACCGGTTGCTTGCTCATTCGACACTGACCGGCGGCGCCATGACGGTCGAGTCAGCCGAGGCTGCGATCCGGGACCTCGTGCGGACCCGCGAGCCGCGAAAGGTAAAGATTGAGGATATTCAAAAGCTGGTCGCGACCCATTTCAATGTCAGCCGCGCCGATATCCTCTCATCCCGACGCTCGGCCAGCGTGGTCAAACCGCGCCAAATTGCGATGTATCTGGCAAAAGTACTAACGCTTCGCTCGCTTCCCGAGATTGGACGTCGGTTCGGCGGGCGCGACCATACAACGGTGCTGCACGCGGTACGCAAGATAGAAGGTGCGGTTAATGCCGATGCGACGTTGAAGGATGACGTCGAATTGCTCAAGCGGATGCTGCAAGATTGATCATTTGCGGGCATTGGCCCACGATTTTCTGTGGAACAAGCCCCTGAGTGGCCGGGACAGCAGCGCTAGCCCTTGCCTATCTCCAGCAGGCTTGCGAAACTTATCGACCAAGTCCGTTCCCATCCGGCAAAGCTGGACATGGGCGTTCGTCCCTAATGATAAGCAAGGTCGGCGATGAAAGTCACTGTTGAAAGAGCAGCTCTGCTGCGTTCTCTCGGTCATGTCCACCGCGTGGTGGAACGTCGGAATACGATACCGATCCTGTCCAATATTCTCATTCAGGCGGATGATTCAGCCTTGCGGTTGAAAGCCACCGATCTTGATCTCGAGGTCACGGAGCGCTTTCCGGCAGATGTCGAGCAAGCGGGCGCAACAACCGTTCCTGCCTATATGCTTTACGAGATTGTCCGCAAATTACCGGATGGTGCACAGGTTTCACTTGAAATGGTTGGCGACACCAACACGATGGTGATCCGCTCAGGCCGTTCGCGCTTCACCTTGCAGACTTTACCCGACAGCGACTTTCCTGATTTAGCCGCGGGCGATATCAGCCATCATTTTGCATTACCCGGCGGCGAGTTGCGCCGCCTGATCGAGAAAACGCAATTTGCAATCTCGACAGAGGAAACGCGCTATTACCTGAACGGCATCTATCTACACACGATCGACGTGATGGGTCATTCCATGCTGCGTGCGGTCGCCACTGACGGGCACCGTCTTGCACGAGTTGAAACCGATGCGCCCGAGGGCTCCACCGGCATGCCGGGCGTGATCATTCCGCGCAAGGCGGTCAATGAGATTATCAAGCTCGTAGAAAGTGGCGCGGATCAGGTTCAGATCGAGCTTTCTGCGACCAAAATTCGCCTCATCTTCGGCGAAGTCGTGCTGACCTCGAAATTGATCGATGGGACGTTCCCCGATTATCAGCGTGTTATTCCAATGGCGAATGACAAATTGCTGACCGTCGACAAGGCAGAGTTTACTGCCGCCGTGGACCGCGTTTCGACCATTTCGTCCGAGCGCAGCCGAGCGGTGAAGATGACTTTGGCGGACCACAAGCTCACGCTTTCGGTCGTCAATCCCGACTCGGGATCGGCGACAGAAGAGATCGAGGTGGATTATGATCAAGGCGCTCTCGAAATCGGCTTCAATGCCCGATATCTCATGGATATATGCGGTGAACTTGATAGCGATACGGCGTTACTGAAACTGGCCGATTCCGGTTCGCCTACGCTTATTCAGGACCGTGAGGGGGCCAGCGCTCTCTATGTTCTGATGCCGATGCGCGTTTGACAAGCCCGCACCTTACCCGCCTAATTTTACAGGATTTCAGATCCTACCCGGCGCTTGAACTTCGCATTGCCGGCAGGCTGGTGGCCTTTATCGGTGAAAACGGCGCGGGAAAAACCAATCTGCTAGAGGCCATATCCCTATTTTCAGCCGGGCGCGGGCTGCGCCGGGCTGACTTGGGCGATATGGCGCGGGAAAAAGGCGCAGGGGGCTTTGCCGTTGCTGCCGAGATTTCCGGACCCATGGGTTCCGTTCGGCTTGGTACAGGTTTGGAGCCCGCCGGGTCCGAAGGACAGGGCCCGCGGAAATACCGTATCGATGGCGAGGCTGCGACGTCCTCTACCGCCTTCAACGATCACCTGCGCATGGTCTGGTTGACGCCGTCGTTTGACGGGCTCTTTTCAGGTTCGGCGGGGGATCGGCGCCGGTTTCTGGATCGTCTTGTGTTAGCGGTTGACCCCACCCACGGCACCCGCGTGAGTGCGCTTGAGCGGGCACTCCGTTCGCGTAACCGTATTCTTGAAGTACAGAATCCCGATGCCGGGTGGCTTGATGCGGTCGAACGTGAGGTCGCTGAAACCGGCGTAGCTGTAGCCGCTGCCCGCCGCGAGACCGTGGGGCAATTGGCAGGCCTAATTGCCAAAACCCGCAGCGAACTTTCCCCCTTTCCTTGGGCGAAGATTCATCTCGAAGGCCCTATTGAAGCTGAATTGGCCACACGAGCCGCGGTGGATGTTGAAGACTCTTTTCGTAGCCTTTTACGCGTTAACCGGCCGCGTGACCGTGCTGCGGGCCGCGCGACGGTGGGGCCTCAGGCTTCCGATCTGCTCGTCCGCCATGGGCCGAAAGACATTGCGGCAGATCGCGCCTCGACTGGCGAACAAAAGGCCTTGCTGATTGGCATTGTGCTGGCTCATGCCCGCCTTGTCGCATCAATCAGCGGCATAGCACCGCTTGTCTTGCTCGACGAAGTGGCCGCGCATCTCGACCCACGTCGACGAGCGGCGCTGTTTAACACCCTTCACGCCTTGGGCGCGCAAGTGTTTATGACAGGAGCGGACCGGCATATCTTCACCGATCTGCCCGCAGGAGCGGAACGCTTTCACGTCACTCCGGGCAAGGTCGCACCGCTTGACTGACGCTATTTGATCACCAAGCCTTGGCTTGTCGGTAATTCCATCACGTCATAGCCACGCTGGGCGAACCAAGCGCGCTCAGCATCGCGTTGAGCGCGATAGGGGAGGTAGCCGTAATCATCTAAGACGACCATGCCGCCGGGAGAAACACGTTCAAACAAGACATCCAGAGCACCGATTTCGGCCGCTACGCCATTCATGTCGATGTGCAAAAAAGCGATCTTTTCGGGGGCTTGAACATGGAGGATATCAGGAATGAAACCCTTGATAATCCTCGCGCGCGGAATAGCCGAAAACCGCTCAACCACCTCATCATAAAGCGACGGGCCCATATCCGGCATAGCCGCATGCGCGCTACCTTCAGGGTAATCGAACAAGTCGTAGAGGTAATAATCTCGCCCCGTCGCATTGAAATCCACCGAATCACAAATGATACGGGCCGAGATGCCACGATAGCAGCCACATTCGACCAACGCCCCTTCTCGCCGCAAGCCATTACGCGCCGCCCATACCAGCATGGCTGTGCGCCAAACGATGCTCTTCTCGATTTTTTTCGTCGCATGGGTCTCTAGCGCCTGCATAAAAGGTGCGTCGAGTTGAAATGAGAGATTTTTTCCAAAAGTGATCAAATTGTCACCCGTAAAGATGCCATTTTGCCACTTTGGTTCGAGGGCGTGAAATGCATCATTCAAGGCGGATGCGAAGGAATCACTAGCCTCTACCCCAAAGAAAACCTCGCCAAAATAGTTATTGGGCATCATCGTCAGTCGCTTTTAAAAAAAGGGCATAACAAAAATTTTTATTACGTTTTAACATTAACGTAACGTCATAATGCGATGAGGAGCGATGTCGAGAGCAAAAAATAGTCAATATGACAGTTTGATGTCCAAAAAATAGATGCCATAATAATAGGCACAGACGGTGCATTTTTGCCCTGGCCCTTCCGCTCTCCACCCCCTTGAGATGTCATGCCCCTTTCCGGCCTGCTGCTTTTTTCTTTGACTTATTTCGTAGCCGTAGCAACACCGGGCCCTGGGATTGCGGCGGTGCTGGCCCGCGCTTTGGCCAAAGGCCTAAAGGGTATTGCACCCTTTATTCTCGGCTTTGTGTTAGGTGATTTAACGCTCTATACGGCAGCGTTTATCGGCTTTGCCGCGATTGCCGAAACCTATGCGCCGATTTTATGGGCGATTAAATGGGGCGGTGCGGCCTATTTGCTTTGGCTCTCGTTCAAACTCTGGACCGAACAGGTCAGCGCGGTCGTCGAAGCGCCGTCGGACAGCGTCTCGGAAGCACCCTTATCACTCTTTCTGACAACCTATGCGTTAACGCTGGGCAATCCAAAACCAATTTTGTTTTTCGTTGCCCTGCTGCCATCGATCGTCGATCTCGGCCGCATGACGTGGATCGATTTTCTGACGATCGCCCTTGTGATCGCCGCTATTATCGCGGCAACCCTATCGAGTTATGCGTTTGCCGCGGCCAAAGCGCGAAACCTTTTCGCGAGCCAAACGGCGCGAACCCGAATTAATCACATTACTGGATCAGTTTTGGCGCTTGCGGCCATCATTATTGCTCTCCAGTAATCAACCGGAAGCAATGGTACAGCTACCCCGGCTCGAACGGGGGACCTCTAGATCCACAATCTAGCGCTCTAACCAACTGAGCTATAGCTGCATATTTCAAAAGCGGGCGGACCCTACGCCGGGCCGTCCGCTTTTTCAAGTGGCTTTACAAAACCTTCGTTCAGTGAAGTGAACGAACCGATGTCAAAGCGGTATCAATTGCCCTGCGTACGGGCTCTGCAGCCTTAGTGGCGATCGCCTGCGCCAGTGATGACAGCTCCTTGGCTTCGTCCAAGGTCCGCTCAACGCCCCGGCGAATCTCGCTCGATTGCACATCAATGGCTTCCGAAAGCGAGTGCACCTGATACAGCGAACGGAAATAGCCGAAGGCTGCGTGAGTCTGGGCCTCCATGGCCTCCGTCATTCGAACCTGAATTTCCTTCAGACCCGACTGCACCACCTCGCTGCTGGACTCTAGGCCCTTGGCGAAAGTTTCGGAGGCTTCCTGCGATTTGGCAAAAGCGGCCCGAGCTTGTGCTAACGATTTCTCGGCAATGGATCGGAACGCGTCAGCGGGTTGTAGACCGGACGACGCCGATACCGACTTCGCAGGTTTAGAAACAGCAGGTTTAGCGTCTACCGATTGAGACGATGCTGCAACAATCGCCTTTTGGGTGTTCCCTTTAACGGCAACAGGCTTTGAGGCAACTTGCTTTGCTGTGACAGGCTTTGTTGCAATAGGCTTGGCAACGACCGGCTTAGCCACAACTGGCTTTTTCGGTTCGGACTTGGCCGGAACAAGAGCTGGTTTAGCGATGCCATTGGCCTTCGTCGGCCCAACAGGAGCCGATGGTGTTGACGCAGGAACGACAACAGGCATGGCCGGACGTGCCACGACCGCAGGCGTGGCTGCGGCGGCTACCGGCGTGGCGGCGTCGGCTTTCACCGACGCTGCAGGCCCGTCACTCGGTTTACCAGGAACTGATACATCGGATACCATGTGATCCTCCTATCGTGCTGGAAAGATATAAAGTGAGACAATTACTTACGCTTGGTCGTCGAAGCGGCCTTGCGCATTTCAGCGGCGGCGCTTTCGACCGTCGCCTGCACATTTTCAGCCGTTTTGCGGGCCGTTTCCTGCACAGTCGAACCGAATTCCGTCAGTTGTGACTGTAGAGAGGCCACTTGCGCCTTCACAAATTCGGTCTGGATGTGAATGACTTCCTGTACGTCTTTGGCCTTCACGAGACGTTGAGCCAGATCAAAGGCTGCCGCCACATTCTGCTCAGCATAATTCACCGCACGCTTGGCCAGATCGGCCGACTGGTGATGTGCGGCAGATGTTTGCGTGTCAGCAGCAGCGACCGCTTTATTGGCTGCGCCGATGAAACCGTCGAACGCCGTTTTGGCTTGCTCAACGCTCTTTTCGGCCAAATCGCGCATTTCAGCAGGAATTTCGTAGTTAGGGATCGATTTTGTCATGATTTTAAACCTTTTTCTAAGGTGAGGATGTGGGTTACGCCCGTCTGAATTACTGCACTGCAATATAATGCTGCACTGCACAATCGTCAACCTCGACGTCGCGTTAACGGTGTTTTTGAATATTCGACCTTGGGGGGAGATAAGGTTGGACGCAAAGGCCTTCGATCGATTAATATTCCAGGGATCAGATGAGGAAGCGATGCGAAGCTGAAAGGTTCCGCGTGATCTAAAAGGGATGCCCAATTCCACCCATGACCCCCGGCGATACCCCAGTACCAGAGCCCGTTCCGACACGCTCCAGCAAGCGCGGCGTGATGGTGCGCTTTGTCTGGCAGACCGATCGTAGCGGGGCCTTTCATTTTCCCGGCTCTGGCGAAGGTCTTAATCGTCTAGAACACGCTTATTCCGGTACGGTGTGGCCGCACCAAGATGCAATTGGCGATGCTTTGGCGGCCCGCACGACTTTTGTCGGCCTTGAAGGCCACGTGATATTGGATGATGCGAAGCCTGTGCGGATTATTCTTTCCGGCACACCCGTGATGGGGGCAGACGGGGCTTTCGGCGGCTTCCGCGGTTTCGGGTTTATCGAACCAACCATCTGCGAAACGCCTATTCCGGCACCAGCTCGCGTGGAGCACCCGCGCGCACCTGCACCGAAGGCGGAAATGCCGGTACCCCTCGGATTAAGTGCGAGCGAGCGGCAAGCCTTTCGGGATATCGCCCGCGCTCTCGGTGCGAGCCCCGACAACAATCAGGACAGCGACGAACCGTTACCCCCTCCGCCTCGTCAGCCTCACGTCCAACCCGCGCCGGAGGTGCCGATCCCTCCTTCAACGGCCGACCGTATGGCCGAAGTCCTTGACCGTCTGCCCGTTGGTATCTTGATCAGCCGTGGCGGCGTGCCGATTATTATGAACCGTCCCCTATTGGATTGGCTTGGGTATGACAGCATCGACCACTTTCACGATCTTGGCGGAGTGGATACCCTGTTTGGTGGACGCGACCCGTCTCGCCGATCATCCGATGATGACGGCGCAATGCTGTTGCGGCGGCGCGACGGTGATATGCTGGCGCTAGGTGTAAAATTGCAAACGCTCCAATGGGATGAATTGCCCGCTAGCATGATGGTGTTCGAACGTATCGCCGATCGGGAGCCGATCGCTCAATTTTATGATGATGAGCGGCACAGCGAAGGCGCAATCGTATCCGCCGATGATTTATCCGCTATTCTCGATACCGCTACCGATGGTGTCATCGTAATGGACCGAGATGCCCGCATCCTGTCGATGAACCGTTCTGCGGAAGCGCTCTTCGGTATCGATTCGGCAGCAATCACAGGCGAACGACTCACCGCTCTGCTTGCGACCGAGAGCCACTCCCGCGCACTCGACTATCTCGAGGGCCTAAAGGACAATGGCGTAGCCAGCGTGCTCAATGACGGCCGCGAAGTGATGGGGCAGACGCAGGACGGTGGACGGATTCCGCTCTTCATGACGATGGGCCGCATCGGGACACAGGTGGAGCCGAAATACTGCGCCGTGTTGCGGGACATCAGCACGTTTAAGCGCGCCGAACGGGACTTTATGGAGGCCCGCCGCGCGGCGGAAACCGCAAGTGCGCGCAAATCTGACTTTCTGGCCCGCATAAGCCATGAAATTCGTACGCCTTTGTCGGCCATTATCGGCTTTGCCGAAATCATGCATGACGAGCGCTTCGGCCAGCTCGGCAATGCCCGCTATCGAGATTATCTGAACGATATTCTAACGTCGGGCTCCCATGTGCTTGATCTTGTGAATGATTTGCTGGATCTCTCCAAAATCGAGGCGGGCCGTGCCGATCTGACTTTCGGCGAGGTGGATATCAATGCCATCCTGTTGAATACCACCAATGTCCTACAAGAAGCGGCCAACAAAGGCCGAGTGACTTTGCGTGTTAGTCTAGCTTCGCAGATGCCGTCTATCGTCGCCGATGAGCGGTCCTTGACGCAAATCATGCTGAATATTCTCTCCAACGCCGTCAAATTTACGCCTGAAGGCGGGCAAGTGATCGTTTCTACCGCCCGCACGCCCGACGGCGAGGTGATCATTCGGGTGAAAGATACCGGCATCGGCATGACAGACACCGACGTCGCCATGGCGCTTGAGCCCTTCCGGCAGGTGTCGACAAGCCGCAAAGGTGGCGGCACAGGCTTGGGCTTGCCGTTAACCAAAGCCCTCGTTGAAGCCAACCGTGCCTCGATGGCAATCCGTAGCGCGCGGCAGAAGGGCACCTTGGTTGAAATTACTTTTCCGCCAACGCGCGTGCTGGCCGAACGGTAATTCCAAACGAACCGTGGCCAGTCGACGTAATGGCCTGATCGACTCTTGCAAAAGCTATCAAAACCTCTGACATGGTGGATGTGGAACGTTTCGCGGGAGGACTCCGATGAGCATTCAATTTCCAATGCCAGATGAGGCTATTCTGGCCCGTCGCGATGCCATCATCGCGGGCCTTGCGCCTTTGGTGCCTGCTTCCTCGTTGATCGTGACGGAAGACGAACGTAGGGCTTTCGAAACCGATGCTCTGACGGCCTATCGAAAAATGCCGATGGCTGTTGTTCTGCCAACAACAACAGAAGAAGTGGCAGCCGTTCTTAGATTTTGCAACGATCAGGGCGTAAAGGTCATTCCACGCGGCGCGGGTACTTCGCTTGCCGGCGGGGCTATTCCGCAGGAAGATGCGGTGGTCGTAGGCGTCGGAAAAATGAATCAGGTGATCGATATCAATTTCGGCGACCGGACGATGCGCGTGCAATCGGGCATTACCAATCTCGCGATTTCGGGCGAAGTGGCGCACAACGGGTTCTTTTATGCTCCTGACCCATCCTCGCAACTGGCCTGCACGATTGCGGGCAATATCGCGATGAATTCCGGGGGCGCGCATTGCCTGCGTTATGGCGTGACCACCAATAATATTTTGGGCGTTCGTATGGTGCTGATTGACGGCACCGTTGTCGATATTGGCTCGGATGCGATGGATGCGCCGGGACTTGATCTCTTAGGCATCGTCATCGGATCAGAAGGGCAGCTTGGGATCGTCACAGAAGCGGTCGTTAGGATATTGCCGTTGGCTGAAGGAGCCCGCCCGGTGCTGTTCGGTTTTGACTCGAGCGAAGCCGCGGGCAAAGCCGTTGCTGCCATTATCGGCGCAGGAATCATTCCTGTCGCCATGGAATTTATGGACAAACCCGCGATTGAAATCTGCGAAGCCTTTGCGCATGCGGGTTATCCGCTCGATGCGGAAGCGCTTTTGATCATCGAGGTTGAAGGCTCCGATGTCGAGATGGATGCCACGCTCGAAAAAATTGTCAAAATCGCCAAAGAACACGGCGTCAAAACAGTCAAAGAATCTAAATCCGCGATGGAAACAGCGGCGATCTGGAAAGGCCGCAAATCGGCGTTTGGTGCTACCGGCCGCATCGCGGATTACATCTGCATGGATGGCACAATCCCGACCGGCCAATTGCCGTTGGTGTTGCGCCGTATCGACGAGATTGTGAAAAGCTATGGTTTGCGGGTCGCCAATGTGTTCCACGCCGGAGATGGTAATTTGCACCCACTGATCCTCTATAATTGCAACGATGAAGAGGAAGCGCATAAGGCCGAAGAAGCGGGCAACGACATCCTTAAACTCTGCGTCGAAGTCGGCGGGTGCCTGACAGGCGAACATGGGGTTGGTATTGAAAAGCGTGATCTGATGCGCAAGCAATTCACCGACATTGATCTCAACCAGCAAATGCGCGTCCGCGCTGTGTTTGATCCGGCTTGGTTGCTCAATCCAGCCAAGGTATTTCCGCTTGATGGTCGGCCTGCGATCGAAAGTCATTCCCCATGAGCGAAGCCATATCTCTGTTTGCCGAAGACGAACTCACGGCCAAAGTCCGCAAGGCCTATGCGGAAAAAACCCCGTTGATGATCGAAGGGGGCGGAACCAAAGCCGCCTTTGGCCGCCCGGTTCAAGCCGCTACCACCATCTCCACTCGCGCGTTGCAAGGCATTACACTGTATGAGCCGTCCGAGATGGTGATTTCCGCGCTCGCCGGCACGCCGCTCAAAGAAGTAGAGCGACGATTGGCCGAAAAGGGTCAGATGCTGCCCTTCGAGCCCGCCGATTATCGCACCCTGCTCGGCACCTCTGGCGAGCCGACGATGGGTGGATTAACCGCAACCAATCTTTCCGGACCGCGCCGCGTGGTGGCAGGCGCGTGTCGGGATAGCCTCATCGGCGTGCGTTTCATCAATGGCAAAGGCGAGACGGTTAAATCGGGCGGGCGCGTGATGAAAAACGTCACGGGGCTTGATCTCGTTAAATTGCTCGGCGGCTCGCATGGCACTTTGGGTCTACTGACCGAAGTGACATTTAAAGTGCTTCCGCGTCCTGAAACCTCCGTAACGCTGGCGCTGCACGGGCTTGATGATGCCCGCGCTTTGGAGGCCCTATCGATGGCGCTCGGTTCTCCGTTCGACATTACCGGCGCGGCGCATCTACCCAACGGGGTGGAGCGTGTATCGGCCACCGTGTTGCGGCTTGAAGGATTTACGCCCTCCGTTCAGTATCGTTTCGAGCGGCTAAAAGATCTCCTCATAGGTTTTGGCACCTGCGACCGGTTGGAAAACGACGCCTCGATCTCGCTTTGGAAAAAAGTGCGCGATGTCACATGGCTCGCCGAGCCGCGCGACGCCGCCATCTGGAAAATCTCGATTGCGCCGTCCAAAGCCCCCGCATTGCTCAGCACGTTGAAAGCGAACATGAGCTTCCGGCATCTTTTAGATTGGGGCGGCGGCTTGGTTTGGCTTCAAACGTCTACCGAGGGCAATGCCGGAGCAACCGCCATCCGCTCAGCGCTTGCGGGAACAGGCGGCCACGCCACCTTGATCCGGGGCCCTGAAGCCTTGAGGGCCAGCGTCGATGTGTTTGAACCGCTGACACCTGCCCTGCAGCAGCTTTCATCGAAGATCAAAGCGAGCTTCGACCCCGAACGCATTCTCAATCCGGGCCGCATGGCGGCAACTCTTTAGGCGGCATCGCATGCAGACCAGTTTCCTCCCCGAAGCGCTCAAAGAACCCGCTATGCAGGCGTCGGAGAAAATTCTCCGTACCTGCGTGCATTGCGGCTTTTGCACCGCGACCTGCCCGACCTATTTGCTGCTAGGCGACGAGCTGGATAGTCCGCGCGGGCGGATCTATATGATCAAGGACATGCTCGAGCGCGGACGGCCCGCTTCCTCCGAAGTGGTCAAGCATGTCGATCGTTGCCTCTCCTGCCTCTCTTGCATGACAACATGCCCTTCGGGCGTGCATTACATGCATCTGGTCGATCATGCCCGCGCCCATATCGAGGCCACCTATCAGCGCCCCTTCGCTGATCGCGCGATACGGGCGGTGCTTTCTGCCATTCTGCCCTATCCGAACCGGTTTCGCGTGGCCCTGACTTTGGCGGCGCTGGGCAAGCCATTTTCGCCGCTGCTTCGGAAAATTCCCGCCATCGGCGCGCGCCTATCGGCCATGTTGGCTTTGGCCCCTTGGTTGCTGCCGGCCAAATCCCCCTATGAGTCCCCGCAACAAATTGCGGCAAGCGGCGAAAAGCGCGGTCGTGTCGCGATCCTGACCGGTTGCGCGCAGCCGGTGCTTAATCCCGGCATCAATGAAGCAGCCATCCGCCTGCTGACCCGTATGGGGATTGAAGTCGTTATCCCGAAGAACCAAAGCTGCTGCGGTGCGCTTGTTCATCATATGGGCAAGGATGACGCCAGCCACGCCTTTGCCAAGCAGATGATCGCAGCATGGACGGCCGAGATCGACGGCGACGGGCTGGATGCCATCGTCGTTACGGCCTCGGGTTGCGGCACCACGATTAAAGATTACGGCCATATGTTCCGCAACGATCCGGAATGGGCGGAGAGGGCGCAGAAAGTCTCAGCACTCGCCAAAGACATCACCGAGGTGCTGACCCGTTTTGGCCTGCCAGGAGCAACCATCCCAACCGGCCAGACCGTGGCCTACCATTCGGCGTGCTCGATGCAGCACGGCCAGCAATTGCGCGATGAGCCGAAAAAACTGCTGAAAGCAGCAGGCTTTACGGTGAAAGATGTACCGGAAGGCCATATTTGCTGCGGCTCGGCGGGTACGTACAACATGTTGCAGCCCGAGATTTCCGGGCAATTGCGCGAGCGCAAAGTCAGCAATATCGAAAAGCTCAATCCGGATATTATCGCCACGGGTAATCTCGGTTGCATGAGCCAAATCGGCAAAGGCTTAGCAGATCGTGGCAAGGCTGTGCCGGTGGTACACACAGTTGAGCTAATCGATTGGGCGACAGGTGGCCCGAAGCCGCATGGGATAACGTGACGATGGTGTCGTTACAAAACGCGTTCATCTTTTCCATCATTGCGAGCGAAAGCGAAGCAATGACGGGATATATGGCCAACACCACAGCGTGTCTCGCTAAAAAATGATTTCCTTCAATACGCCGCTTCCCATCGACGAAGCCCTCCCCGAGCTTCTCGAAGCGCTTCGCACCCATACCAAAGCCGTCCTCGTTGCCCCACCCGGTGCCGGTAAAACCACCCGCGTGCCGCTGGCCTTGATGGATGAGGAATGGACGAAAGGCGGCAAAATCCTTGTTCTCGAACCCCGCCGCTTGGCCGCGCGCGGCGCATCGGCCCGAATGGCCGACACGCTCAAAGAACAAGTCGGCGACCGCATTGGTTTACGGGTGCGGATGGGCTCTAAAATCTCGGGCAAAACCCGCATCGAGGTAATCACCGAGGGTGTCTTTACCCGCATGATATTGGATGACCCCGAACTCAAGGGCATCGCGGCGGTTGTCTTTGACGAGTTCCACGAACGCTCGCTCGATGCCGATCTCGGTCTTGCCTTAGCACTCGATGCGCAAAGCGCGCTGCGCAACGATCTACGGCTTCTGGTGATGTCCGCCACGCTTGATGGCGCGCGTGTTGCTGGCCTCTTAGGCGACGCCCCCGTGATTGCCAGCGAGGGCCGCGCTTTTCCGGTTGAAACACGGTATCATGGGCGCGATACTACCCGTCGGATCGAAGATGAGGTCGTCGATACGATCCTCAAAGTGCTTCGAGCCGATAGCGGCTCCATGCTGGTCTTTTTACCGGGACAAGGCGAAATCCGCCGCGTCGAACGCCAGCTTACAGAGCGCATCAAAGATGCGACCGTCGATATTGCTCCGCTCTATGGCGCGATGGATCAGCGCGCGCAGGATTTGGCGGTGCAGCCTGCGCAAAAGGGACGCCGCAAAATCGTGCTGGCAACTTCGATTGCCGAAACGTCACTAACGATTGAAGGCGTTCGTATCGTGATCGATTCGGGCCTGTCCCGCGTGCCGCGCTATGAGCCAGGCATCGGGCTCACGCGGTTGGAGACGGTTCGCGTGGCGCGGGCGTCTGCCGACCAGCGTCGTGGCCGCGCGGGCCGAACCGAGCCCGGCATTGCCTATCGGCTGTGGGATGAAGCGGCCAATGGCGCGCTGGATGCCTTCAGCAGGCCTGAAATTCTATCCGCTGATCTTTCCGGCCTGTTGCTTGATTGCGCGGCATGGGGCGTAACCGACATCGCCCAGTTAGGCTTTCTCGATCCGCCGCCTGCGCCCGCGCTTAATGAGGCAACGCGTCATCTGCAAACCATTGGCGCGCTGGATGCAGCAGGGCGGATCACCGAGGATGGCAAATCCATCCGAGCCTTGCCTTTGCCGCCGCGCTTGGCGCGCATGATTCTGGAAGCGGGAAGACGGGGCGAGGCGCTGTTGGCGGCTGAAATCGCCGCCCTTCTTACCGAACGTGGATTGGGTGGCCCTTCCGCCAATGTTGAGCATCAATTGGACCAATTCCGCCGGGATCGCTCGTCCCGCGCGGACGAGATGCGACGGCTGATGCGGGGGTGGGCGGCTCAGGCACCCGCATCCGAAGCCAAGACCACCCTTTCCGCCGGCGGCGTTCTGGCGCTTGCCTATCCCGACAGAGTCGCAAAAGCGCGCGGGGCAACCGGCGCGTTCATCATGGCCAATGGCCGCGCAGCATCGGTGGAAGCGCATGACAGTTTAGCGCGCGAGAGCTATCTCGCCATCGCCGAAGTCACCGGCCAAGCCGCCTCCGCCCGCATCCTTATGGCCGCTCCTCTGGCTTTGACGGATATAGAGAGTGAGTTCGGCGAGACCATTACCCAATCCGACGCGCTGAGCTTCGATAAAACCTCCGCTTCTCTCCGGGCAAGACGCATCCGCAGGTTGGGCGCGCTCGTGCTCGACGAGAAGGTGCTTGCCTCACCGGCAACCGAGGAAGCAGCGCTTGTATTGGCCAAGGGGATCGCCAGCCTTGGCGTGGCCCGCTGGCCGCTGAGCCACGCCGCGCGGCAATGGCTTGATCGCTTAAGGTTCTTACGCCGCACGGACGCCGCTTGGCCCGATGTTTCGGATGAAGCACTCGAAGCCTCGGCCAGCGAATGGCTCGCCCCTTATCTTCTAGGCAAAGCGAGCCTTGCCGATTTGGGGGCCGAGCGATTACGCGAAGCCCTAGAGACGTTGCTCGATTGGCAAAGCGCCAAGCGACTCGACGAGGAAGCACCGACGCATTTTCTGGCGCCCACCGGCAACCGGCATCCGATTGATTACGAGGCGATTGAAGGTCCCGTGCTGGCCATTCGCGTTCAGGAATTGTTCGGGTTGAAAGAACACCCCGCAATTGCGCGCGGCAAGCTGCCTTTGGTGCTTCACCTGACCTCGCCGGCGCATCGCCCGATTCAAATCACAAAAGATCTGCCCGGCTTTTGGCGCGGGTCTTGGGCGGCGGTGAAATCGGAAATGAAGGGGCGGTATCCGAAACATCCTTGGCCGGATGATCCCGCCAATGCGATGCCAACGGCACGGGCCAAGCCGCGCGGAACTTGATTTTTTTGGAAATGGCTGGGGCGGGAGGATTACTGCCCTTCCCAATAAGTCATTGATATATATAGGTTTTTTTAGTTCCAATTGGAGTGATTGGAGTCGAGTTTGGAGTGTTTATCCACACTCGGAATTGAG